>CAZSTY010000220.1:0-3135 GCA_964609885.1 uncultured archaeon | reverse complement strand
GACGAACCGAGAGAATTCAATGTGACTATCAAGTGGATAGACGGGCCCTCCGGCAAGGTTATTGTGCCGGGCATGCCAACTATCAAAACAGGTATGCCACCAACACACCATACACCAGAACATCTTCTGGTGGCAGCCGTGATAGCGTGCTTCATGAACTCGTTCGTCTACTTCACAAGAAAGATGAGAATAGAGTTCGAGTATTTTGAGGCTCACGGCCGAGGCGTGCTGGAACGCGTCGGGCGAAGCTTTGAGGTCACACGGATCGATGTCAACGCCACGGTCAAGGTTGCAGATGAGGCGCTGACGAAGAGGATTGAACGCGCTCTGGAGCTGGGAGGCAAGTACTGCTTCGTCGGAGATAGTCTCAAGTCCTCTGTGAAGTATGACCATGAGGTTGTTGTAACGTGATTTCGATGAGATGGACGATAATGGGGAATGGGAAGATTGAAGCATACTTGGATGTCCATGTGCCGTCTTGACAACTACCACAGAGTGGTCGACCACAATTGACAGGCGAAATGACTCTCAAGCCCATCGGCATAATCAGAACGCCGTTTCCTGTAAATCGTGGTGTCCCAATCCAGTCGAGTATGTCCGATGCGATTGGCACAGTGGAGATAGATGAGGAATATGTGGACGGTCTTGAGTCGTTGGACAAGTTCTCTCATGTGATTCTGATCTATTGGTTCCATAGAGCCCAGACGACTCGTCTCCGTGTGAAACCATACCTCGACGAGAAACCTCACGGTGTCTTTGCAACACGAGCACCAGCCCGTCCCAATCGGATTGGTATCTCAATCGTCGAACTTGTCAGAATCGATGGCGCCAGGATTATCTTTAGAGGTGCTGACATGGTGGATGGCACGCCTCTGATTGACATCAAGCCATTTGTTCCAGAGTTTGACAATCGCCCCAACGCAACGTCCGGGTGGCTGGCGGAGCACCTTGCTGCTGGAAGCGGCCCGACACTGTCAGACGGCAGGTTTGAAACAAAACCCACAGGGCAACCCAAACGCTTTTCCTGAGCAACGCATCCGATGTTGGCGGTGAAATAGATGAGCGATGAGTCGCACACATACGAAGTCAGAGTCGACTGGGACCATGACCGAATTGGCGCCCTCATCATTGAGGGTAAGCCGACAATCCAGATTGCGACACCGCCGGAGTTTGAAGGTGGAGTTCCAGGTATCATATCGCCAGAGGATCTGTTCGTGGCGGCTGCAGCCACATGTATGATGACGACCTTTGTCACGTTCTCCAAGAAGATGCGATTCGACTTCAAGGGATTCACGTGCAAAGGCGTTGGCACACTGGAGAGAGTCGAGAAGGGATTCCAGTTCACCCGTCTCCTACTTGAAACAACAGTCGTAGTCGAATCAGAGGATTTGGTGCACAAGGCTGAGAGAGCGCTGGAGCTGTCCGGAAAGTACTGCCTTGTGACGAACAGTATGAAGTGCGAGGTCGAACACAGGAATAAAGTGGTAGTGGAGTAGGCGTGCCTACTCCTCAGAGGACGAGGGAGCCCTCACAAAGAGCGAGCCCTTGTCCCCATTCTCGTATATCGGCACCTCATGGAATCCATCCGTGGTAGGACTGCCGAACCTGAGCTTCTTGATGCCGTGCATCGCCTTCAGGTCAGCCTCCCATGGGCGCAGACTCTCAGGAATGTATGCCTCTGGTAGACCTTGGCGCAAGGAAATGTTGTTCTCCCGTTTGAATCGCCAGAACGCACTATTGGTCTGCAACACAATGTCTGTGAGCTCGCTCAGCTCAGACTTCCACTCATCCACGGGTACAGGATACAGCTCCCGATGAATGCCATTCTCATTGTATAGCTCACGGTAAATCCTGTCAGTGATGAAAGGCGTCATGGGTGCCAAGGCCTTCAGAATCACTTTCAGGACCTCGTGGAGCACAAACCATGCGGATTGCTGCTCAAGCTCAGAGAACTGGCCATCGCTATTGAAGGCCCGCCCCTTGAGCATCTCAAGAACATGATCTGCAAAGAAGCTCCAAGCGAACCGCCGGAGCTCAATGGCGGGCTTGTGAAAGTCCAGCACCTCACACTCAGGGGTGATTGTTTCCAACATCTTGTTGGTTTCGGCCAGAATCCACTGATCAACTGGGGTCAGGTCCTTGAAGTCCATCTTCTCTGGAATGGGAAACATGGAGATGAACCGTGCGATGTTCCAGAGTTTAGTCATGAAACGGGCCACCCCGCCAAGACGCTCCTCTGAGAACCGGATGTCACTACCCAACCCAGCCTCAAGCACTCCGAACAGACGCATTGCATCTGCACCATATTTCTCAATGAACGGCCCCGGAGGTGGAGAGTTGCCACGGGACTTGCTCATCTTCTCGCCCTTTTCGTCCACCACATGCCCGGACACCCACACCTCCTTAAAGGCGGGCTCACCAAGAAGCTGATATGTCCGGAGGAGAGAATAGTAGAGCCAAGTCCGCACAATCTCCTTGCCCTGCGGTCGAATCACATTACCAAAGGCCTTCTTGAACAGCTCCTCATCGCGAAGATACCCGATTATGTACAGCCCGCTAATCGATGAGTCCATCCATGTGTCGAAGGTTCGTTCCTCACCTCTGAAGCCCTCGGAGGCGCCGCACTTGGGGCACTTGTCAAAGGGAGGGTCCTCACGCCAAGGCTGATAGTATCTCAACTCTCCAGGTTCAGGCACCACGGCCTCACCGCAGGCGTTACAGTACCATACTGGAATCTCGGTGCCGTAGTATCGCCTTCGACTGATAGGCCAGTCCACTGAAACACGGTTTATCCAGTCAATCAGAATCTGTCTGTGAAAGGGCGGGAAGAAGCGGGTGTTGTTCGCAATCTCACGCATCTTGTCTACAAACTCAGTCTGCTTGAGATAGACCTCGTCCATTGCTATGAACTCGATAGGGGTCTTGCTTCGCCAACACAGAGGCACCCGCTGCATTGTTGGTTCTTGTTTGAATAGAAGACCCTTCTTCTTCAGATCCTCGATTATACGCTCTCTCGCCTCCTCTATGGCGAGGCCAACATATTTCCCAGCAGCCTCAGTCATTCTGCCATTTTTATTTATTGCATAGGTTGGTTTCAAATTCAGTTCTCTGAATAGACGTACATCTGAGATGTCA
>CAZSTY010000219.1:0-3191 GCA_964609885.1 uncultured archaeon | reverse complement strand
GCGCGACTGGCGATGCCAGAGTTTCCCTTGATCCTTGGGTGCGCGAGGCCACACGCCGAAGACCACAAGCAGCTCAGGAATGAGCATCTTCATGCGGTAGTCTTGAATGAATCGCATTATCGGCCCCGGTTCCTTTGGTTCTCCCATCTCTACATTACACCTGCAGTTGTGCTGCGATGGCCAGCCTGCGGACTCATTCTTAAGTGGTTCGCTTGACGGCTCGCTCGAACACGATTGGGAATTCGGCACTTCTCGCATGAATCTGCCGGACAAGCTCGGTCGTCGCTCGTGATAGCCCACACTGGGTCGATATCATCGTATTCTTGGCCAGCAGGCTGATGTCAACACCTGCGTTCTCAAGGAGAGCAATCACGCGATGCAGATTCTCTGTCAGCGTTTCAATGACGGGCTTGCTGTAGCCCTCATCGACATTCGGGAGGACTCCCAATGCGAGTCCGCCCCCGCGTTCCATGAAACGGTTCATGCGCTCAGCCTGTTCTCCATCGATCTCTGGAGAATATCTAACGACATCTATGTGGACGATCTTGGTCTCAGTGTCCCACAGGAGGTGTTTCTCGCCATCCTGAAGGGCTCTCCAGTCCTCACAGTAGTGATATGCGGGTATGGCCCCAGCCGGGAATACAGACTCAGTTTCCCGAACAATCTGGGCTGCAGTGAGACCGGTGCTCGAATTGCGTTCCGCCAGTTCTATCACAAAGCCCAGGGCGGGATCGTCTTGGCATAGAATAATCGTGTCGCAGAACTCACGGAGAAACCTGACCTGCCCCTCGGCGATTCTTCGCATGAGCGATGAGAAGAAGCGTAGCATAGCTCTTGAAACGAGCTGTTTTCCATCGGGTCCTCGGATTGTGAAACACATGGTCGCGGGCGCGGTCTGTTGGGTCTTGAAGAATCGGAACGGCCCCTTCTCGGCGAGGATGTATAGCCCATGCGCGTGTTCCCGATCGATGACGATGGGTTCTTCGGTCTCCACCATTTCACGGTAAACGAACATGTCAATGTCAAGCACGAAATCATCATCTTCTTCGAACCCGTTAACCACGTATGCAAACTGCCTGACCATGTCCTCTTCTCTCAGCGCTGGCAGCTGATACCAATACGGAAGCGAGAGCCTGCTCACGTAGTCTGCGGGCAGCTGCGGATCGGTCTCGCTTACCGAGCCGACTGCGAAGAAGTGGCCCACAAGCTCCTCAGGAACGAGTCTTCTCACCAACTCGCCGACCCCTCTTTGCCTCCGCCTTTCGGCGTATCACTCTCGTGCAAGACTGAAGCGCTGGGCAACCGACACATGATTCCGGAACATCCGTGGCCATCTGTTCGTACAATAGGACCTGTTCGGCGATGGCAGTGCCAGCCGACACATCTTCCCCAGTGGGATGTTCCTCAGGCCGTGTGATGTGACACTTGTAGCCCCTGAGAACCTCAATCATTGCATCGAGATCCCCGGCAACGACCACTGCAGTGGGTCCTACTCTCCTCACCACATGTTCGTTGAAGTCCTTCATCAGTAGCAGGTTCTCAAGCTCTCTCTCTGACTCTGTTTCCAAGAGCGTCACGGTGGAAACTGTGACAAACGTCGTCTGGCTCATCCAGTCGCGAATGGACCTTATCACGTTCTTGGGGACCGGTTTGCTGCTCTCATTCTCAAGAAACTCAACGATGTCGTTCTCTCTCAGGCCGAGCTCGACGGCCTGGAAGACAGACTTGTCAGTGATGCGAAAAGTGCTCGCAACATCAGTCTTTACGGGTTCGGTGAAGAGCATCAGCCGGTAGAGCTTGCTGTAGTCCATCTCTGGAGTGAAGCACGTGATCTCAAAGTTCGGCTGGACGAAGAATGTGTCCCTGTCGGCTGGTTTCTCAAGGGGCCGATTTGCTATCACGGCGCTCCCCACATCGGTCAGGCTCACTGCGACGAGCTTCTTGCCCTTGTAGGCGCCTTCGACCAGACCGAGCAGGATTAGGATGTCGAGAGCGATAGCGACACGTTCCTCGTCGACCTGAATCCACTTCAGAGGCTCGTTCTCAATGAACAGCTCACTGCGGATCCAACCCTTCATCTCCTCTATCTGGATCCACTCGCCCTCCTCGCTCTCTCTGAGTCTGCAGATCGCAAGGTTAAGCGTGAACTCGGTGGGCTGGTCTGGTGTCGCCCAGATGGCCCGCGTTCGTCCCAGTGTTGCTAGGAGAATCCTTCTCGACACAGCAGCTTGGTCGCCTTGAAAGAGAGTTTCCACACGGCCGGGGACGGCTCTGTCGTTCTCGACAATCACATAGGCGCCCGCCTTCCGGGCAATCTTCTGGACGGTTTCAAAACGTTCCTCAGTCGGCTTGGAGAGGGTCGCCTTTATGTGTTCAATCTCGCGTTTTGGAAACTCCCACGAGCTTGTCATATGTACGGGATTCTTTGCCAAGTGTGATACGAGGAGAAGCATGTCCACAAGTAGGGAGTCACGCTCGTTGACAAAGTTCCTGATTCGTTTCGGCCGTTCTGGGTTTCGAGGCGGCTTTCTCATGAAGAACTCCATTAGGTGAGGCAGGAAGAAATCGATGATCTTGAACTCGGCAACTTCTCGTCCGTAGTCTGTCAGCCTTGACATTATCCTTCTGATGATGATACCCTTCTTGCGAAGGTCGCGCTCGGTCTGGTTGAGCTGACCATAAGAGTAGACCTTTCTGAAGGGCTTCAGACGGTCGTAGCTCATGGCACCGCCGTTCAGGCAGAGCATACCAAGCAAGTCGTACTCGCGTTCGTTGAACGTGGCAAAGATTCGTTCCCTCGCCTCCTTTTTCCGCATCTGCTCTGCCAGCAGCTTCGTCAACTCGGCCCCGGACTTGCTGCTGCTAAGGTCGATGCCCCAGTACTGGCACGCGACAATCAGATCTTCCCTGAACATGTGCTCAAGTTCGGCTTCGAGCGGTTCTCTGGGCATTACTCTGGTCCCCTGTTTCTAAGGCCGGGTCAAACAAGCCGCGTCGGGCATTGTGTTTATGACCCTTGCGGTTTGATAACGCCAAACAGCCACAGCAAGTGTTCATAAGTGCTCACTTTCGGACAGCATGTATGCTTTCGGTAAGCAACGCCTAGCAGTCATGCTTATCTGACGGCCACCACAGTGTGAGAAACGGTGTAGGCCGATGGAGTCGCCACTCTGGTGTATCAAGTACCGACC
>CAZSTY010000218.1:0-3209 GCA_964609885.1 uncultured archaeon | reverse complement strand
GCGAGGCTTCAACTCCAAGATTCTCTTCGATGAGGTCAAGCCGGGAACGGATCCGTTTGGACCTGACAACCTCCTCATCTTCAGCACTGGTCCCTGCACAGGAACTTCCATTCCCAACAATGGACGGTACACTGTATCCACTCTCTCCTGGGTGACTGGAGGTCTGGGCGATGCGAACTCCGGGGGTTACTTCGGACAGGCCATGAAGTACGCAGGCTATGATGCCATCGTCGTGAAAGGAGTGTCAAAGAAACCTGTGTACCTCTTCATCGAGGACGATACCGTAGAACTTCGCGACGCGTCGCACCTGTGGGGAAAAGATGTCTGGGAAACAACAGACATTCTTATGCGTGACCACTCCAACAAGGGTATGTCAGTGGCCGCAATAGGGCAGGCCGGCGAGAACATGGTCGCTGCCGCCGCAATAATGAACGACTACAGCAGAGCGGCCGCGAAGGCCGGCGTTGGAGCAATCATGGGGTCCAAGAAACTGAAGGCCATCTCCGCTTACGGCGAATCTGGGATTCGCGTCTACGACCCCGAGGAGGTATACAAGAGCACCATCGAGTACATCGAGCTGATAGCAGAAACCGACAAGTGGTGGTTTGAAACATTCTCCAAGTACGGCACACCGATGTTTGTGGACCAGTATCAGCACTTGGGCGCCCTCCCAACATACAATTGGAAAGAGGGCAGTTTCGAGCACGCTGACAAGCTGGGCATAACACCCTTGTACGAGAAATATGTCAAGAAGAAACGAGGATGCGGGGGATGTATATACCACTGCTCCCCCTGGTTCAGAATCGACGACGGCCCGTTCAAGGGCTGGGTCGGCGAAGGCGTCGAATACGAGGCAATGACAGGCTTCGGAAGCAAACTTGGTTGCGATAATCTCGAGGTCGCTCTTGTCGGTGGCTCTCTATGCGACATGTACGGCCTAGACTACATTAGTGCAGCAGAAGTCATGGGCTGGGCATGGGAATGCTACAACGAAGGCATTCTTACTAAGGAAGACACCGATGGTCTAGACCTCAGCTGGGGCAACGATTCAGTGATACTTGAGGTCCTCAGAAGACTCGCGAACAGAGAGGGCAAATTTGGAGAACTGTTGGCCATGGGCAGCCGGAAGGCGGGCGAACGCATCGGCGGCAAGGCGAAGTACTTCTCAATGACCATCAAGGGCCAACAAATGGGATCCATGGACCCGCGCGTCCTCAAGGCATGGGGCTTCGGATACGGTGTGTCTACAAGGGGTGGTGACCATCTGCGAACCCATCTCGTGTGCGAATACATGTTCACACCCGAAGAAATGGAGAAGTATGTGGGCGATGCCAGAGCGTCCGACCGGTTTACTATCACGGAAGCAAAAGCGGATCTCGTTCGCTGGACGGAGAACGTCCGCTTCCTGAATGACGCTCTTGAAACCTGCAAGTACATCAATCGTGGATCGCCACGGTCCTACGTTGAGTTTCCGTACAGATGGCTCACCGCAACCACTGGAAAGAGCTATACCTACGAAGGTCTTCAGACCATTGCCGACAGGGTGCTCACCATAGAGAGGGCCTTCAACGTCGTACGGGGCATGGGTCGCAAGGACGACTATTTGCCCGACCGGTACTACGACGAAACCCTCTCAACAGGTACTGGCAAGGGGCAGCGAGTGTCTCGAGAGCTCTACGACAAACTCCTCAATCGATACTACGAGATTCGGGGATGGGACAAAGAAGGTAGGCCGAAGAGGTCGCACCTTGAGAAGGTGGGACTCAAGTACGTGGCTGACGAGCTCGAGAAGCTTGGTTTCCTAGGCAAGGAGGCTAGCTAAGATGTCAGAAAAGGAGAAGCTCTACAAGGCAATAGAACGTGCAGGCCTTGGTGATGGCCTCATAGGTCGCAGTCATGGCCTGATTCTCGAAGTGCTGACAACAGGAGATTTCTGCAAGAGCGAGATCTTCGACAAAGTCAAGGGAAAAAACTACCTGACAGCCCCCCAACAAGTGATCAGGGCCACTGATCAGCTCGTCGAAATTGGAGCCGTCAAGGCCGTCGGAAAGCGCAAGACCGAGTATGCCGAAATCGGAGAGGAGGAAGAAGTCTACTCCATCACAGAACGTGGACGAATCCTTCTCGAGGACCTTCGCGCCAAGTTTTCGACCTTCGAGAGATAGCGAAGCTTCGCCGCGGGGACAGGGGTGCCCCGCGGCACCAATTCCCACCCCAATCTTCGAATGAACGAGCAGTAGTAAGGGGGCTCGAGTGCGGCTCGAATTTGTGCCGAGTTCAGGACACGCACGACGCGGACAGTCCGTAGAGTCCTCTTACTTGATTCGTGTACTTGTGCCAGGGAACATCCGTGGGCGCATTACGACCTCGCAAGATGTAGCTTGAACTCCAGTCTCTTGAAACCCATCTCAAGGAGTTCCTTGGTGAACGTTATTTCACGTTCACTCTTCTTCTCAACGTCGGTCATGAAGTGGGCGAAGTGCTCTGTGATTGCATAGTTTTCAGGCAGCTTCACGGTATAGCTCAGTTTCTGAATGGGGTCAGGAGGGATTATCCAGCGTCTCTTGAGCACGCTGCTCTCAGGATTCCAACTGTCAAGCATCTTGCATCGCATGTCAATGCGTCGGAGCCAGCCGCCGCGAAAGCTCTTAGTCTCAACTCGCCATGTCCAGCCCCATATTCGAGGGTCGTACTCGACAGTGTGATCAATGACCTCGACGTCCTCCACTTCAGCCTCATACTCATCAGGCTCAAATGGCAATAACATGAGTATCTCGTGGTACGACCTGAGCTTGTGCGCGGGAAACTGGTTATAGAAGACGATCTCAAGGTCCGTGTGAGGACTGTCGGCCGAGAAAGTTT
This sequence comes from uncultured archaeon, assembly GCA_964609885.1. Lineage (GTDB taxonomy): Archaea > Asgardarchaeota > Thorarchaeia > Thorarchaeales > Thorarchaeaceae > B65-G9. The sequence goes on along the minus strand of CAZSTY010000218.1, from coordinate 347 downwards.
CTGTCACTAGGAATTTCTCAATCATGTTCTTACGCCCAAAACAGGACGCCGCGCCAGTCTATTAAAGTCATTGGAAGCCATACTAAAGAGAGAGTCAGATGCTAGATGCCTAGCAACAAAATCAGCAACCCAATCACGAACTACGAAGAAAAAGGAGAGGTGATGTAGCTGGAGCTACATCACCAGAGAGAGCACAGCTTTCTGCACATGTAGGCGATTCTCAGCCTCATCATAGACTATGGACTGTGGACCGTCCAATACGTCACTTGCAATCTCATGATCGCGGTCAACGGGCAGGCAGTGCATCACAACCGCCGACTTCTTTGCCAACCGCAGTAGATCACTAG
>CAZSTY010000217.1:0-3262 GCA_964609885.1 uncultured archaeon | reverse complement strand
CCCCTCTAGGGACACAATGACGCGACAAGAGGTCAGAAAGCTGTGTAACAAGGTACGGAGGCTCGTGGAAACTCTTGTCAGGGAGGCAAAGTTCCGTGATGGACCGTGCTGACCTGCATACTCACTCGAACTGGTCCGACGGGGTCCATCCACCGTCCTTTATCGTCAAGACAGCCGTCAGTCTGGGACTAGGAGGTGTGGCACTGACTGACCATGACACCTTGGGGGGACTGAGGGAGTTCTTGGCAACCGAGGTTTCCTCCGAGATCGTCAGGGTGCCCGGGATTGAGATAAGCACAGAGTCGGTTGGTGGGGAGGCGCACCTTCTTGGCTATTTCGTCCCGCCAGACGCCAGAGAGTTGGAACGAGAACTCCACAGATTCAGAGAGACTCGCAGAGCTAGGTTTCCAAAGATGGTGAGTCGGTTGCGTGAGTTGGGGGTCGTTCTCGACTCAGAAAAAGTTGAGCGCACGATGAGCGAGATTGATGTTCCGGGGCGGCCTCATCTTGCAAGGTTGCTTGTTGAAGCGGGCTACGTCAAGAACATAGATGAGGCGTTTGAGAGGTTTCTCGGCGAGGGAAGACCAGCATATGTCAAGAGAGAACTGATTGAGATACATAGAGGCATTGACCTGCTGAGGTCGATTGGCGCGGTGCCTGTGCTCGCACATCCTCTCACAGTGCAGATAGACGACCTCACAGAGTTTCTCAGGGATCTCAAACAGCACGGTCTGGTTGGCGTGGAAACTGAGTACAAGTATACGAGCGTGAAGACGCCACTCAGTCCCCATGAGGTGAGGAGCATTGCCAAGAAACTGGGCCTCATAATGACGGGTGGAAGCGACTACCATGATGCAGAGTCTCACGCCCAGCTTGGGGAGGTAACGTGCCCAATCGAAACCATTGAGAAACTACGGAAGGCAGCTGATGAGCTGTGAGGTGGGCTGCATGGAACGGCGATTCATCGTTGATGCAATGCTCGGGCGCCTAGCCCTATGGCTGCGACTCACAGGCAACGATGCACTCTACTCGCCTCAGACCGATGACGACGATCTGATCAATACTGCGCAACGCGAAGATAGGATACTGCTCACCTCAGACGAGGATCTCTACAGAAGGGCCGAAAGGACGGGCATCACAGCGATGCTCGTTAGAGGCAATGTTGACAGTGAGATCGCACAGGTCTTTGCAGCATTCGGCATCCCTGCTCGAGTGGATCCGAATACTGCTCGTTGTTCGAAGTGTAATGGCCCGCTGACCCACCTGAAGGGACCGGACAAGGAACGAGTGAGGAACCTAGTGCATGAGCAGACGTACAACTACTACGACGAGTTCTGGCTATGCGAAGACTGTGGTAGCGTCTACTTTCAGGGAGGGTACTGGAGAAACATCACAGAATACATGGACCGAATCGCCCGAATGATCTCTGAGATGGACAATCAGTCACGGTCATGAGAGGGTTCTTCTCGGACAGACACGTCGAACTCGAAGGGAATGCAATTCGAGATGGTTCGAACCACATGGCAATACTCTCTCATGAGCTCTACGCATCTCCTACCGACATCGAGTTCGTCTTCTCCCACCACGACTTCGCCGTCAATCTTGATTCCTACAATCTTATAGCCTTGGCCGTCAAAATGGACGTCTGCGGTTCCCCGAAGCTTGAAAGAGAGCAGTTCCATCTCGAAGCGACGCTGGAAGTCAAGGAACGTGTTGTTCAAACACCCAAGTACAGACGACACAAAGAGTTCATCGGGACACAGACCCTCACCGCGACCGCCGTAAGTCTTAGGCGTGTCGAGTATCAGAGTATGTCCCTCTCCCGTGCGTGCCGTTGCACCGGTCTTGCCGTCCCACTCCGTCTCAGCAGTATACTGTAGATGTTCAGGATATCTTGACTTGAGCCGCATCGCAAATCATCGGCCTGTGAGGAGGGAGCAGATTAAGGCGTTGCGGTGACGCCCTCCTCTGGCGCTACTCAGGAAGTGATTTAAACTCGGCAACGGATGCCGCGGTCGGAGTTATGTCATGAAGCGCAGAATGATGGCCGCCCTGTACTACGGAATCGGTGATGTCCGATACGAGGAAACGGACGTACCTGAGGTAGGGCCTGGTGAGATTCTCGTCAAGGTCGGGGCCGCTCTGACTTGTGGCACCGACATCAAGACCTACAAGAGGGGTCATCCTCTGCTCATCAAGAACACTCCCGCACCTTTTGGGCATGAGTACGCAGGCATAGTCGAAGAGGTGGGCGAGGGGGTGACGCAATTCGAGCCGGGAATGAGAGTGGTGGCCACCAACTCGGCACCCTGCGGCCATTGTTTCTTCTGCAAACGAGGACGCCCCAACCTCTGCCCTAGTCTCAAGGAGAGTCTGGTGAATGGGGCATTTGCTGAGTACATCCGTGTTCCTGCACCCGTTGTCCGCTGGAACACGCATCAGATCCCCGACACACTCTCATTTCAAGACGCGGCCTTGACTGAACCTCTGGCGTGTGTGGCGCACGGCATCGAGGAGTCAGGAATACAGCTTGGCGACACGGTTGCAATCATTGGAGCAGGACCTATAGGCCAGATGATGATAATGCTCGCGAAGAAGGCGGGTGCATCAACTGTAATAGTGTCGGACTTGGCAGAACTGCGACGCGACATGGCACGACGCTCGGGCGCAGACATAGTCATTGATCCGTCGAGGGAGGACCCAGTTGATAGAGTGAAATCAGAAACGGGTGGTTACGGGGCGGATGTCGTCATTGAGGCAGTAGGGCTACGAGTCACATGGGAACAGGCTGTGAATATGACCAGGGATGCAGGCACAACGGTCCTCTTCGGAGGAGCAGCATCAGGAACAAAGTTTGAGGTCGATACAACAAGATTTCATTACGGCCAACTCACACTGAAAGGGGTGTTTCACCTCACGCCCAAGCATGTCGAGCAGGCTCTCAGGTTGATTATCGCGGGGGACATCAAGACAGACGTACTGATTTCGCATCAGATGCCACTGTCCGAAATCAACCGGGCGTTGAAGATGATGAGCAGAGGGGATAGCATGAAGATTGCCATCATCCCGTGAGAAGCGCTTCCTCTGCAGGGGAGAAACAGTGGTATGAGGAGCAGCAGGATTCGGAAGAGGCTGCGAGAGGAGGAGGAGAGCCTGCTCCGGCTTCTTCGTGGACTTCATGTCTCCTATCCGGGACTAGTCGTCGTGGTGGAGGGGCGCCGGGATGAGGAAGTACTCAGGGATTTGGGCGTGGAGGCACCAA
>CAZSTY010000216.1:0-3280 GCA_964609885.1 uncultured archaeon | reverse complement strand
GGAACTGATGAGATACGACAACCTCCGGCGTCAGTACGAGACCCTTCAGGTGGCGGTTCAGTCGATGAAGACAGAGCTGACCGAGATCTCGACCACGCTTGAGGAGTTGGGAAAGACCCCCGATGACACGGGCACCTACAAGATAGTGGGACAGGTCATGTTTCGAGTAGATCGGTCAAAGCTGATTGAAGACTTGGAGGACCGCAAGAGAACCACTGAGATTGGTCTTGAGTCGTACAAGAAGAAGCTGGAGGCAAGTGCTGAGAAGCTTCGCGAGTTGCAGACCAAAATACAGGGTGAGTTGGGCAAACTCGGAGTTAAGTGAACACGATGACCCGGGTCACAGAGATCGGCCTTCCTCAACTGACAGAGGAAGACATAGAGCGTCTGACAGAGCAATGCGAACAGGAGATCACACGATTCATCTTTCAGATGGTCCCACAGAAGAGCATCGCGGAGTTGAATGTCATCTGCACGCTGGATCTCTCAGACGTTCTGACGCTGGATGTGGACCTCGACATCACGCAGAAGTACGACACAGGCCACTCATTGGATGAGATACTGGAGCAGGCGGCGGCGCACGGTCAAGACTGGCTTGAGCGGCGCCTTATGGAGATGAAGGACAAGTGAACCTACGGCAGCTTCTCGGCCACGCACAGAACGTGCTAATCATGGGTCATCACAATGCAGACCCAGACGCCCTCTGTGCGATGTTGGCCTTTGAGAGGCTGTACATGTCTCTGAACCCCGATGGTCGGGCCACATTGGCCTGTGAGGATGCAAGTAAGCTGGCCATACAGGTGGCCACCACCTTTGTGCCAGTCCCTGAGATTGATCCAAGCGTGACTGACCAGTTTGATCTGTTCGTGCTCCTAGACACAAACAATCGCTATCAGTTGGGGCCCTCTCTGGAGCATGCCGTACGAAACCCGGAACACACACTTGTCATCGATCATCACGAACCGAATCCTGACATTCATGCCCTAGCGAAGCACGTGATCGTTGACCACAGAAAGTCTTCAACGTGCGAGATCCTAGTCACCCTGTTCGACGAGTTGGACGTGGAACTGACCCCTGACATTGCCGGTCTTCTCTTGGCAGGTATACTATTCGACACTCGTAGATTCTTCTACGGCGATGTCGCGACCCTCAAGACTGCCGTAAGACTGATTGATGCTGGGGCTGACTACGGTCTCTGTCTTAGGTCGCTCATCCAGCGGCCAGACCGTTCTGAACGCATTGCCCGACTGAAGGCCGGAAGTCGGCTGAAGATTCATCTGATTGGCGACTGGATTGTGGTGACCTCGAAGGTTGGTGCGTTCGAGGCCAGCGCTTGTCGTGCGCTTCTTGACTTGGGCGCAGATGTCGCAATTGTGGGCGGCAAGCCCTCCAAGAACGTCGTGCGCCTCAGCTCTCGCAGTACACAGGAGTTCCACACGAAGACGGGTGTGAACCTTGGCCGCGATGTTATGGAACCACTTGGCAAAGTCATTGGTGGCGAGGGTGGAGGTCACGCCAATGCTGCAGGAGCAAATGGCACACGTGACCGCGACAAGGCTCTCCGCGTGGCTGTCGACCTGATTCGCGCAGCCATTGAACGGGGAATGGAACAAGGGAACGGCGGCTCGTAGGTGGTGAACCTCCGGTGGCTCTCATTGAGTGGCAAGATTTCAGTTTCAAGTACTTGGGGGCCGACACGCTTGCGTTGAAACATATCAATCTCTCAATCGAGGAAGGCGAATACGTCGTTGTCACCGGCCCATCTGGCTGCGGCAAGACTACACTCTGTCGTACGATAAACGGCCTTGTGCCACAGTTTCACCGGGGCTATATTGCGGGCCATGTCATTGTTGACGCGAGAGATACCCGCGACCACACGGTTGCTCAGATGGCGTCCATAGTAGGCCTAGTATTCCAGAACCCTGCGAACCAACTGGTCACACTCAGCGTTGAGAAGGAGATTGCCTTCGGGCCAGAGAACCTAGGCGTACCGCCCGACGAGATTCGACGGCGTGTCGAAGAGATGATTGACGCATTCGACCTGCACCATCTACGTGACAAGCATCCTCACGAGATGTCTGGCGGTGAACAGCAACGTGTGGCGCTGGCAGCGACTCTCGCATTGAAGCCCAAGATATTGGTGGCGGACGAACCAACCTCGAACCTCGATCCCCAGAGTGCAGAACGGATTTTGGAGCTGATTGCGGAGCAGAACCGCCGCGGTATGACAGTCGTACTGGTGGAACACCGTCTTGATATCGTCGCAAAGGATGCCTCGCGTATCGTCCTGATGAATGAGGGGTCGGTGGTCGCCGACGGGCCCCCGCGCGAGGTTCTCCAGATGGACATCTGCGAGGAGATAGGTGTGGGTGTCCCGAAGGCGGTACAGCTGTACAAGCGCCTGCTCGCAAATGGCGTGCGTCTCAGCCGTGTTCCTCTCACTGGGAGCGAGCTCGCAATGCTGGTCAAGGAGGCTGCAACTGGATGATCATCTTCGAGGATGTCCACTTCACATATGACATGATCTACCCCGCCCTGAGAGGGGTCTCGCTCCAGATTGATGATGGCGAGTCTATCGCAATCATGGGGACGAATGGGGCCGGCAAGACCACTCTGATCAAGCACATGAACGGGCTCTTGCGACCCGACCAAGGGCGTGTCATTGTGAATGGTGTCGATGCCCGTGAGAAGTCTGTCGCCGAGCTCTCTCGGACGGTTGGTCTAGTGTGGCAAAACCCGGACCATCAGCTCTTCTTGGATACGGTCGAGAAGGAGATTATGTTCGGGCTCAGGAACTTGGGATATACAGCCGACGAGGCCGAGGAACGATGTCACCGTACTCTAACACAATTGGGGCTCGAGCATCTTGCCGAGAGGTCCCCGTTCGCTCTGTCTGGAGGGGAGCGAAAGCGTGTTGCACTGGCATCCGTCTTGGCCACCGAGCCGGATGTTCTTGCTCTGGATGAGCCCACCATAGGTCAAGATGCTGGCCAGAAGGAGCGGCTGGCCAAGATGCTCAGAGAGATGAACGATGAGGGCAAGACTGTCATCGTTGTGACCCACGATATCGAGTTCGCAGTGGAGCACTTTTCCAGAACAATCGCGATGGCCGCCGGAATCATCATTGCTGACGGGCCCACCCACGATGTCCTAAGCAACGATCTGGTGTTGGAGGCATGTTCTCTGACGCCACCGCAGATGACCGTGACCGCACGAGCACTTCATGAGGTGTTCCCAGAGATTCCACAACGTCTGACTCATCTAGACGAGCTCGAGGATG
>CAZSTY010000215.1:0-3310 GCA_964609885.1 uncultured archaeon | reverse complement strand
AGGCCGACTTCACGGCGTGAGGAGAGCGACATATTTAAATCAAGCACATCTCGAAGCTCCGCCACTGACACTGGAGGAAGCAATGTGAGCTCTCGATCGAGCATTGTCGCATCATTAATCATTGTCGTTATCGTCTTTGGCTCAGTAGGCGGGTTGCTTTACATGACGAGCCCCTACGAGCCGTCACGGATTGCTGTCGTGGTCATGGACCCGGGATTTGGCGATCTGAGCTATGCAGATCAGTTGTACACTGGACTGACTAGACTGTTATCATATATCTCGGTACAGTACTACTTCCCGCCATATCCGAAGACACAGACAGAGGCTGTGACCACCCTCAGGGAACTAGCCCAGTCCGGTCGCTACAGCCTGATCCTCGCCATGGGAAGGGACCTTGTACCCAGCGTCCAGACAGTCGCTGACGAGTTCCCCGAGCAGAAGTTCGCCATGATTGACGGCTACGTGAGTGGAAACAACGTCGTTGCTGCGACGTTCAAGGTAGAACAGGCTGCCTTTGTTGCAGGTGTGTTTGCAGCACTGATGGCTGCCAACATCACTCAGAAGGTGGGAATCATCGGTTCTGTGCAGAGCGACACTGGAGTCCAGGCCATGATAGACGGCTTTATCCAAGGGGTGACAACCGCCAATGAAACCTATGATCTCGGCGTCACATTGCTGGACACTGTCTATATTGGGAGCTACAACAATACCGAGTTGGCTGCCCAATACACAACGACAATGTTCCTTAGTCAAGATGCATCCATCATCTTCGCCCCGGTTAGGGCAAGCATCCTTGGTGTCCGCCAGGGGATGGAGGTCGTCAACAAGACCATGTTTGCCTCGCTGAATAGGATGCCACTTGTAATTGCAGCAGAGGGCGACCAAGACTACTATGGTAACCCCAATCCGCACGTTGCAATCGGACCAAGCTGGATTCCAATGAGCGTGGTACCGCGAACAGACCTCGCGGCATTCCGAATCATCAATGCGACGATGTGGAACGACTTCCCCGGTGGGCAGACGTTCGAATACAACCTCGCCAATGATGGCGTAAACGTCACCGACTTCACTTTCAGCTCCACGTACGTCCCACTCTCGATTCAGAGTAGGGTCTGGGAGTACGCTGCCGCAGTCGCTGAGGGAACAATCACGGTCGAGCCGTGACAGGGAGAGTACATATCAACATGGGGGATCCTCTTCCCCCTATCTCTTCCGTCACGGTGGGACTGATGGACACTGAAGAGCTGGTCGAGAGCCTCCTCCTGGGAGAAAACCTAAAGTCTCTTCCGAGAATTGGCTGGCTTCTAGCGGGTGTTGGATGTGACGCGGCCGAGTCTGTCGCATCACACTCGTGGGGAGTAAGCTACATTGCGCTGGTACTGTGTGACGCTCTTGTCAAAGAAGGGGTTCCAGTAAATACCAAAGATGTTCTCATAATAGAAGTGCTTCACGACTTGCCCGAAGCCGCTATGTCTGACATTCCGAGAAGGCACGGCGGGGCTTGGGACGATCTGCAAGCGGCGAAGCACAGTGTCGAACGGGAGGTCATGGACAGGCTCACAACAGCTGGCCTTGACTCAGACATGATTCGCCGAGCATGGAAGGCCTTCTCTGAGGGAGCAGTCACGGAGGCGAGGGTAGTTCACGCTGCAGATGTGCTCGACATGTTGCTCCACGGCATTGTGCTACTGCGACGAGGCACAGATCCCGCTCTTCTCAGACAGTTCTTCGAATCGGGAGTGTCTAGGCTCACCGAACTGAGAATACGCCCAGCTATCGAACTCGGCGAACGGCTGCTCAAGATGTACGAGTCGTTCGTGTTTCGCGGCTCAGGCGCTCAAGGAGAGATCTCGACGGACCGCGGCGGCAAGGATACGCGCAACCCTTAGAGGCTCCGGCACACGGCCGTCTATTGTGAAACGATTTAGCAGGACCGCAGCGTCCTCGGGCGAAACGCCAGCCGTGTTCACGAAGACTGTGAAGCCCGTCTTCAAGCGAATCTTGTGACGGGGGCCGTTTCTGTCAATGACCGCTTGGCGATCTCTCCAATCCTCTGGGAAGTACTCCTTGAGGTACGACTCGATTCCTGCGGACTGTTCGTACGAAACGCATACAACGGGACAGCCAGTACGTTCCCAGAGGTCACCCATGTCCACCACGTTGAACCACGAGATCACCGAACCGTTGAGAAGCCATATTCGGACATCGTCTCGACCCAGTCGACGGAACATGGCGACCAGCTGGTCGGTAGCATCGAGTCCCCCCACCTTCGGCGTGCATAGCGCATAACCATCTATGCGAAGATCCCCTCTCATCACAACACCTGCTAAGATACTGAACTCATCCCCTCTGTCAAAGCTCTCGGATACACCGAGAATGCGGACGCCGGTCTTCCACGACCTTGTCGGTGCTGGCGGCCGTTGCGCAGGAAACCGTGCAATCTCAACCAGCGAAATTCACTCTCCTAAGCGTTGACTGTAATACTTGCTACACACATCAGCCAAAGCTTAATAATGCCGCACATGACATGACACAATACGAACCTAGGTAAGGGCGCAGCCACCATGATGGACGTGAACTTCGAGGAACTACGGGCCAAGGTGAGGGAGATAGTCGAGGACTCTACATCTCTGGCCACAGGCATCAAAGCATGGATGCTGCTGTCCAAGGAGGGTCTCCCTATAGATGCTGCTGTGCCCGACACGCTCGAAGAGGCAGAGATTGCAGCAATGGCTGCTTCAATCCTCGGAGTGGCGGACCTAGCCGCTGAGAGGATGGATCAGGGACAGCTTGAGGAAGTCCTACTGACAAATGAGCACGGCCAGATAATCCTCAAGAGTGCAGGAGAAAAAGCGATTCTAGTTCTCGCTGCTCGAAAGGACATGAAACCAGGCCTCCTAGTCTACGCGGCAAAGACTGCAGCCGAGAAGATAGCACCACTTCTCTAACCCAACAGGTGGACGAGCCAGAGAACAGCCTGCTTGGCAAGTCGATCGTTGGTCGCGGACTTGTACTCGCCCTGAATGCCCCAGTTGTCCAAGAAGAAGTTGGTTCCCGACACAATCAGTCTACCCCCGACGCGACTCTCTGCACATGCAAGGACTGTTCGGTTCTCAAGGACGATTCGCCCATTCTCATCTCTAGCCATGACTTGGACTTGGGCCAGTACTGTCACATTTCCCCAGGTGCTCATCGAACAGCCATAGAAATCGAAACCAGCAACCGACTCCGTGATAGGGTGAGGGATAAGATCTGTGACAAGCTGCGTCGATGGGATTCCGTTCAAGACAATGCTGACAGACGGAACGTG
>CAZSTY010000214.1:0-3331 GCA_964609885.1 uncultured archaeon | reverse complement strand
TTTGAACAGACCTATGTCACCCGTAGACAGGACATGCGTTCCCGAGCACGCGGATCGATCGTAATCACCGAACGCCACAACACGAATCTCATCATGTTTCTGGGCCACGCTCTCGCGCGCCCGTACCGAACGGTCCAGCTCGTCACGTGTGACGTAGGATGTGTGCACAGGGAAGTCTTGAGCAACAATATCTTGTACCATTCTCTCAGCGCGAAGAATCTCGTCGAACGTTATGTCAGAGCCGTGAACGTCCACTGTGCCGTGGTCGCCATCAATCCAGATGTATCCCAGCTCGACCCCCTCATGGATTCGCTTCATGCTTGCAACAAACAGGTGCTCGGCACTATGGTTCCGCATCATGGACCTGCGCCACTGCATGTCAATCTTGAGCGATGCCTCTGCACCCTCTTCCACAGGGCCCTCACAGATCAACACGACACTACCGTTGTCCTCCACAGTATCAATGAATCGTACTGCCGCACCGCCGATCTCCAGCGTGCCTCTATCACCCGCCTGGCCACCACCCTCTGGCCTAGCAACGTGTTCGTCAATCGTGATTTCGTATCCTCGCTCTGTCTGACGACATGAGGTGACTGTGACCCGAAACTCGGATTCCAGCGGGTCTTCCCAGTAGATATAGTGTTGTGGCATGGTCTCCACTGAGGCCGAAACCGATAAAATGTTGGCGCCTCCGCTATTGAGGTCAGTGGAGAAGAGGTCCGAGTCATGTTCAAGTTCTTTAAGAGAGATCCCCTCGACCGTGCCAAGAAACATGTTGACAAGGCACTGGCCGAACTGGAAGACGGCTATCCTGACTATGCCAGTATTGAATACGAAAAGGCCGCACAGCTCTTCATAGAGGCCAACCACATCGACTTTGCAGTGAAGTACTACCGCGAGGCCGCATACGCTGCTCTCGACGATGATGACCATAGTCGGGCGGCAGAGATGAAGATGGCAGCTGCGCGCCTCCTGCTCGCTGATGGTCTCTTCGCTGAAGGCGGCGGCCTCTTTGCCGAGGCCTCGGACCACTTCAACAAGGAGAAGAAGATCAAGGAGGCAACGAATGCAATCTCCGTCGCTGTGATTGCTCACCTTGCGTCTCGTTCCTTCGACACGGCCATCAACCTGTTCAAGAAGGCGGAGAAACGTACATCAACGTCACGCAATTCTCGAACAAGACTCTATGAGCTTGCCTCGATGTGTGTCAGTGTGTTGTGTGAAGGGGAGGATGTTCCCGTTGCAAAACTTGACAAGGTACTCAACAGTGTGAAGCTGGGTTACGCTGAGGCTGCAGTCGTCGACTACGTGACCTCGTCAGTCCGTCTGGCAATGCAGACAGAGGTGGCCATCGAGTGGGCAGGGCCTGAGATGGACTCTGTGCCAGCCAAGACCCCGGTTGAGTTTGAGCTCAGGTACTCCTGTCCCGTGCCCGTCCGCGTGACAGACTATAGGCTGCCCCTTTCAAATAGCCTCACCTTCGAGAGGGAACCGAACATCACGACTGAGCTCTCTACGACTGGTTCTTGGCTCATGGTCTTGAAGCCCGTGCTCAGTGGCGACGCAGTAGTTGGGCCCTTCCAGCTGACTCTTGAGGGCGAAAAGGTACTTGTGAATAAACACAGCAACAAGATCGAGTTCCGGATCGAACCGGCTCCTCCTGACCTAGAGATGGAGCTGTCACCCCGACGCATCGACTGTGGCCTTGGTGATGAGGTCGTCCTCGACGTGATAATCCGAAATGTTGGCGACGGACCAGCGAACAACCTGACCGTCACAACCGAGCTGTCGGACGGTCTCGAATTGTCAATTGGGGGCCCCGAAAAGTCGATACAGTTCATCGGCTCAGGCGAGACCATGAGGTTTCAAGTGTACATCAGAGGGGTCGCTCTGGGTGACGAGGTCGTCACCGTGAAGGTGGCGTCAGCCAAGGGAGGAAAAGAGCTGGTAGAGTCTTCATTAATCCGCGTTGTCTAAGACGACTGCTTCTTCCTTTTTTGCTTCTGCCGCTCGTCGACGATGCTGAGGCAGGCCCCCATGACCTCCTGAATCGTCTGCTCTTCTTTGAACGCCTTCACAACGTCTTCTGCCTCGTCGATGTTGCTTGCAGCGAGCGCCTCACTGAAGGTGAGAAGATCTTTGAGCCAGTCCCAAGTTGTCTTGTCTAGTATTCGTTTCGCCTTTGCGATCAGGTCGTTCGCATGGTCGTACTTTTCGATTGTCGCAAAGCCCATGGCGGCCAGAGATAGGTCAATCACCGCACGCTCAGCCTTGCCGTCCTCAAGAGAGCTATCGGCCGCCTTCTCGTAGAGCGTGCCCATGTTCTCCGCACACGTGAGGAAGTACTCTGAATTTCCGAGCTTGTGACATGCGAATGCCGCCCACAGATACGACTTCGCAGCGGTTTCAACCATGCCCTCCTTGAGAGCCTCTTCGGCCGCGGTCTCGAACAGAGTGAGAGCGGTGTCGAACTCGTTGACCTGCCGATACTGATTGGCAGCCTCAAAATACGACAGCGCGGCTGTCTTGTGATCACCCGCCTCCACACTGATTTCTGCGTAAATATGAAAGTTCTCTGCGGCTTTCCGGGTCATCTCAATGACACGGTCGAGATAGCACTGCGCTGCCTGGACGTACTGACTCGCGGCCTGGTAGAATTTCTCGCTCTCCGCGAACTCCCCGGCCAGTCGCTCCCACTGATTGCACTCGTGTTCATGTTCCATGGTGGGAAACCTCTCCCTGTCTCTCGGGCACGCGACACGTGAGGTCAGGTGCGTACGCTACTCGCACTAGGCACAAATATCTTGTGTCTATGAATAGAGGTCGCTTTTTCGGGTAATCGTTTACTTTTTCGAGAGCTCACTCAGAATCTTTTTGGCCCGCTCCACATTGATCTTCCTCTCGCGAACCATCTGCTCCGCCACGAGGTCAATCATGTCGCCCTTCGCACCAGCGGTGGCCGCCACATTCCGAGCATGGAGAGCCATGTGCCCCCGCTGAATACCCTCAGCCGCCAATGCCCTCAGTGCAGCAAGGTTCTGGGCAAGTCCAACACTGGCAATCACGTGGCCGAGCTCCACGGCTGTCTTCACACCGAGTATCTTCACGCACGCTCGTGCCACGGGATGGACCTTGGTGGCACCTCCGACCAGACCCACAGCCATCGGGATCTCGATGCTCCCCACAAGATTTCCGTCAGCGTCCTTCTCGTATTTCGTGAGCGAACTGTAGCCTCCAATTGAGGCATAGCTGTGCGCGCCAGCCTCAATGGCCCTGAAGTCGTTTCCAGTCGCAATTACCACAGCGTCGATACCGTTCATAATCCCTTTGT
>CAZSTY010000213.1:0-3339 GCA_964609885.1 uncultured archaeon | reverse complement strand
GAGCTGCGGGTCACTTTCTGGTCCCGGGCCCACAGGACCTATAGTCCGACACAATATCATTGATGTCAATCTGGTGCATCTTTGTGCTAGAACGCCTCTTCCTGAAGCTCCTTGCAAATCCGATGAGATGAATGCTCTTCCACTCGCGTAACGCTGGAACCGCTTGCAGCAGCTTCTCCATCCGGTTCTCCATGCCAACGGGATCCACGTTATCCTGCCACTTGGCCTCTCCTATCAGGATAGACTTGCCCAGTTGGTCGTAGGCAATGTGGTCAATCTCATATTGATTCTCTCCTCTTGGACGACCCGGAATTCGGCCCCATTGACGACCCAGCACTCTGAACTTGAATGGAAGCCGACCATCCCGATTGAGGTGGTACAGGTATTCTCGTGTGACCGCCTCAAACGTGAGTCCGAGAAAGGACTGAAGGGACTCCTTAATCTCTCTCACAACGGGGTCCGAATCGCGATACTCAAGCAGAGAAACATTCGGCAGGACGTATCTCAGCCAGAAACGCAGGAAGTGGTCTGCGATGTGGTAGAGGCTCTTTCTTGCACTCTTGCTACGTACCAAGACCGGCTGTGTCTTGCGTATGAGCTCCAGTTTCTGTAGGCGCTCCAAGTAGTGCGGCAGATCACTGGCGTTCAACTCCACCTTGGATGCGATTTCCGAGACTCGTGTTGCTCCACGTGCAATGGCCTCTAGCACACGAAGATATGTTGAGGCCTGTGGGAGCTCCTCTCGAAGGAGGAACTCACCCTCGGAATAGAGAACATGAGCCTTGTTCAAGACCGTGGCCGTGAGATTCTCATATAGCGGCCTGTCAGGGTCTACAAACTGCAGGTAGAATGGCATACCGCCAAATGCTCCGTAGGTCTCGACAAGCGATGTCGCGTCCATCGAGGGGAAGAACTCGACCACCTGTTTCATCTCGAACGGACGAACCTCAATCTGTGTTGTACGCCGGCCATAGAGGGGGCTCCCCCCATTCAGCACATGATCCTTCATCATCCCAATCGAGGAGCCAAGCAATATGAGGTGAATATCACATTTCACAAGCACCGTGTCGATTATCTTCTGAAGCTGAGAGGTGACCGACTTGTCCTGCTCAATGAGATAGGGAAACTCGTCAATGGCAACAACAAGCTTGTCATTGGAGGGGGCCTTGGCCACAATGTACGAGAAGAGGTCTTCCAAGGACTCCACAGCAGGCTCCGTATCCCCGAAGTGAGATGCGGCTATCCTGCGGAGTGACAACACATTGGCCGCCGTTCCTCGTCTGTCGCATTGATAGTAGATTGCTGTCTTATCGCGCATGAATTGTCGCACGAGTTCGGTCTTGCCCACACGGCGCCGACCATAGATGACCGTGAACGAGAACCCCGGTTCGTTGTGACTGTGAGTGAGATCATCCAGCTCGGACTGTCGGTCCACAAACTTTAGCATGGTAATCATTATGATGTGTATCCTAATATTCTTGTCGGGGACTACGGCAAACATATCAGTAGAATGGCTCCTACGCAGCGCGAGGACGCGAACAAGATGCCAGTGTGCCCAATTGACTACGGTCGCTACGGTCATCCAGACATGGTAAGGCTGTTTCAGGAGGAGTACAGACACTCTCTATGGTTGAAGATTGAGGCGACCGTCGCGCAGGTTCAGGCGGAACTCGGGTTGATCCCCTCCGATGCAGCAGAGGACATCGTTGAAACGGCACGCCCGGAGGTTGTGACCCTTGAGCGAACAATGGAGATCGAGGCGAGAACACGACACGATGTGGCCGCGCTATTTGAGGCCATATCTGAGAGGTGCCGTGGCCCCGGTGCCAGATGGGTTCACTTTGGCCTCACCAGCAACGACGTAAAAGACACAGCATTGGCACTGCAACTAAGGGCTGCATTTGATGTCCTCATACCGCAAGTTGAAACTCTGATGGACACACTCGCCGGACGTGCAGAAGAAACGGTCAACCTGGTGGCAGTTGGTCGTTCTCACGGTCAGCATGCGGTTCCAATAACCTACGGACTCAGGTTTGCGGTATGGTTGGACGAGATACGAAGACATCGCTTGCGACTACTGGCTGCGAGAGAGAGAGCGACTGTGGGAAAGATAGCTGGTGCCACTGGTAGCCATGCAGCTCTGGGTCCGATGGGTCTGGAACTGCAGGAGCGGGTCCTGACAGAGTTGGGACTGAATGCTCCGGTTGCCACAACTCAAATCGTGCAGAGGGACCGTCATGCGGAGGCGGTCCTCGCATTGGCCAATCTTGCGGCGACGCTGGACAAGATTGCGACCGATCTCAGGAGCCTCCAGAGAACTGAGATTGCAGAAACCTTCGAGCCCTTTGCACGAGGGAAGCAGGTCGGCTCATCGGCCATGCCGCATAAGCGCAATCCGGTGACATGCGAGAAGATCTGTGGGATAGCACGTCTGATTCGCAGTCTGGCTGCCCCCGCTCTTGAGAATGTCATCAGCTGGGAGGAGCGAGACATCTCACACTCATCGACCGAACGGTTTGTGATTCCACAGGCGTTCATCCTCACCGACTATATTGTGAGAGAGATGAACCGGGTGGTGGCCGGGCTCACGATTGATGAGTCCGCGGTCAAACGCAATCTCGAACTCTCAAATGGTTCTATTCTAAGCGAATACATTGTCACGCAGCTGACCTTGGCAGGTATGGACCGCCCGGTTGCCCACAGCATACTGCGGGAGGTAAGCCAAGAGGCGGCGGAGCAGGGGCGTCATCTTCTCGATGTGGCGTCCACACATCCCAGACTGAGTGGCGTGATTGACACGATTCGACTTGACCTTGAGAGATATTACGAGTCCATCAGGGAGGTCTCACGAGAGATTGTGAGAAGGGCTGTTGACCAGTACCGTCTCGACATCTGGCATCAGGACATGGACGAGGAGGTGGAATAGTGAAGCTACTTGTCACACTCACTCCGGCTGAGGGGAAGAGGCTGATTGCAAAGGGACTCCTCCGGACAGAGCCTGTCCGCAGAGCATTGAGGGATGGATACCTCTGTGTCACCTTGGGAACGACCTCGGCCTACTTGGTCGAGGAGATACTGGGTGAGTACGACAAGACCAGACATATTGCGGGAATCGTAATACCGAGGGGGGTGTGGGTGACAGAGGCCGAACACCGTGCGTTTGATGCGATATTTCACAGGGGCAAGTACATTGATGGAAAGAAGGTCATTGACGTACTCGACGAACTCGGCCCGGGTGACGTTATCATCAAGAGTGCCAACGCTCTTGACGTGAACGGCCTTCCGATAATCCTTCTTGCGAGCGAAACAGGTGGCACTGTGGGGACATTTCTTGGAGCA
>CAZSTY010000212.1:0-3374 GCA_964609885.1 uncultured archaeon | reverse complement strand
AGAGAGGAGAAACCAAGGCGGTGATTGCAACATCTAGCCTTGAACTGGGAATCGACATCGGCGAGGCGGATCTGGTCATTCAATACAGCAGTCCTAGGGAGGTGGCTCGAGCCCTCCAAAGAACAGGGAGAGCTGGACATGCTGTAGGAAAGACTGGAGAGGGGGTCATTATCGCGACAGCGAACGTAGATGATGTCACAGAGTCCGGAGTAATTCTGAGGAGGGCGCGTGCCAACAAACTCGAACGCACACGGATTGCCTTCGGAGCGATTGATGTCTTGGTGCATCAGATTGTGGGAATTGTTCTTGATGTGGGTGAGATTGAAACCGAGAGCCTTTACAGGATTCTGAGGGGCGCGTTTCCCTATAGGCAGCTCAACCTGCGGCGCCTGGAACAAATACTTGCATTCATGATGACACAGCGTCTGGTACGGCTCGAGGGATCCACTGTCAAGATGGGGGCCAAGACACGCTCTCACTACTACGAGAATCTGAGCATGATTCCTGATGTGCGTCAAATCAACGCTGTTGATAGCGCAACGAGAACAAGCATTGGAGTCTTAGATGAGGACTACGTGCGAGAGAACGTGTCGCCAGGATCTGTCTTCATCATCAGAGGCAGGCCTTATCAGGCAATCAGCATTGAGGATGAGGAGGTCCTCTGTGCACCAGTCACCAACACCGAGTCTGATGCTCCACGCTGGGTTGGCGAGATGATTCCGGTTCCTTATGAGGTCGCCACCGAGGTTGCTGATGTCTGGAACAGGGTTGCAGACAGGGATGACAGAGAAGTGCGCCACAATCTCGCGAAGGTGTATGGTCTCGATGAAAACTCCATCCAACACCTGACTAGCACTGTCAGGATTGCGCACATGGCTCTTGGGGCCCTCCCATCAAAGAGGCGTCTTGTTATCGAGGAATTCCCAGATGGGATTGTCATCCATGCACCATTTGGAACGAAGGTCAACGAAACTCTCGGCATAGTTGTTGCTGCGTTGTTAACTACACAGCTTGGAGTGGAGGTGGGTGTGGAAAGAGACCCCTACCGAATTCTCCTGGTTTCCTCGGACACAATCCCGCCAGAGGATGTAGTCCGCATCCTCCGGAGCTACACTGCTAAGCAAGTGAGAGAGATACTACGACTGGCACTCAAAACGACCCAGACGTTCACATCAAGATTTGTGCATGTTGCACGGAGAATGGGAATCATTCGACGCGATGCGAAGATCAGTGAGATTCCAGTGAAACGACTGTTGGTAGCTTACTCAGACTCCCCTGTGTTTGAAGAGGCAATGAGAGAGGTCCTGCAGGAGAAGATGGATGAAGCAAGGGCGTGTGAAATCTTCGAGAGAATCCGAAAAGAGGACATGGAGGTGCTCGTCATCCGAACCGAGAGGCCTTCGCCGTTGGCGAAACTGATAGTCGAGGAGCGGAGCCGGTTCGAGGTAATAGGAGAACTAACCGATGAGGATGAGGTCCTACGACTTGTGGAAACACGCCTGCTATCCAGACAGTTCAGGCTTGTATGCATGAATGGTGACTGGGACTCCGTGAGGACCGTGTCCACACTGGAGGAACAAATCACATGTCCAGCATGCGGCTCGACTATGATTGCCGCGGTCCCGGTATCTCATACGGGCCTTAGGAACATTCTTAGGAAACGAAGAGAAGGAAAGGCACTCACAAGGCATGAAATGAAAGAGTACTCTGCTGCCGCACTGTCAGCCTCTCTGGTATCCCAGTGTGGAAAGAGAGCGTTGCTGGTACTAGCGGGGAGGGGCGTCGGACCTGCGACTGCAGCGCGGATACTCACACCGGGGGTCGCAGGGAACAGACTGGAACTATTGCGGAGAATAACAGAGGCGGAAAAGACCTATGCACAAACACGTAGATTCTGGGACTGAAGTTTCACCACTTGTCGTTTTCGCTGGAAGGAGCAATGTTGGCAAGAGCAGCATAATTCGCGCACTTACGGGGAAACGAGTTCGTGTTGGGAAACGCCCTGGTAGTACACGACGAGAAACGCGTTTAGAGATTGGCCCTGTGACGTTTGTTGACACACCAGGGTTCGGGTTCATGGCGGGCCGCAGCAAACAGATGATAGAGGAGATGAAGACTACCGTTATTCGCAGACTTGAGGAGTGGAGTGACCAGATCGCCCTTGCTGTTCTGATAATCGATGCATTCCTCTTCAGAGAAATTGTAGAGAGATGGGAAAAGCGGGGTGAGATTCCGATTGATATTGAGTTCTATGCATTTCTCTCGGAGATATCGCCTGAAGTGATTGTGGTCGCTAACAAGATGGACAAGGTAAGGAGTGGAGAGAGAACCAATGTGATTGAATACATCAGGCTGAGGCTCACCGAGGCGGTGCCGAACAGACCACTCAATCTTGTGGAGGTATCGGCCCAAAAGAAGACCGGCATAGACGAGTTGAAGGGCCAGATGGAGGCCGCATTGAGGAAACAAGGAATTGTGGAGCCGATATGGTAGCGCGGCCATCGACGATCGGGCTTCTATGCACGTTCAACGAATCTTCTTGAACACATAGTATGCAACGCCGACAAGGAGAATGACAGAAGAGATCAGAAACATTGGATAGATTGCATTTGGCGGCTCCACAAAGTCAGTGGACAGCCAGTCGAGCATGTTCATGAAGAGTCGTGAGTTGTCAGCAGCGTAGAACCATCTCTGTTCGGATCGCTCGTCGGATTCTGGAAGATCCAGATGACGCCCTGTGAACATTATTGTTGACCCGCAGACCACGACTCTGCTGCCTTCGAACTCGAATGCGGCCAGCCAAGGCGGATAGGTTCCATTGATAGCCGAATAGGAGAGAGGCTTCTGCTTGAACTCGTCGAGGGTCATATTGGGATATGAGATGTTCGCAAAAGTGAACGGGCCCTTTCGATACTGAGCAAATGATGTGTCATAGCCCCATGCAATTGCACTAGCAGTATCGATTGGTTTGAGTGTGGCGGTCATGACAACCAGTTCGTTGATGTCATGAAATATCGGATGCAAGGTGTCCCACGTGGTCGAGTCCAACTGAATGACTTGAGGATACGTTTCATTAAGCGCGTGATCGTAGTCAAACATGGAGTCGGCCCAGTAGCGGTCCTCGCCTGTGGCATTAATGCTAAAACGAACTCCAGTTATGTTGAGCGCGTCTAAGAACCGGTTCACAGCGATATTGTCGCCTAGGTCAGTAAATGGTTGCTCTGACCAGTACGTCGAGTTCTGATCGATTGCAGGATCGCCCATGACGAGGAGGGAACTGCCGTTCTTCATCATGTCAGAGATTGCCTCAATTTCTGAGGCCTCGAACTCACCAGACCTGTCAGGATCTGCCACTATGAGAATGTCAACATCCT
>CAZSTY010000211.1:0-3385 GCA_964609885.1 uncultured archaeon | reverse complement strand
ACTTCAACACCACAGATGGTGCTAGGTACTGGTTTTATGAGAGCTTCTGGCCAGACCAGCTGTTCTGGGGCAACGACACGGGTGTTGACACGACGGTGATGTATAGGTACACACGCTACTACGCTTATACCACAATTCACGGTGTCGAGTACGAGCTCCCATATCCGGGTGCCGAGGTATGGAGCGAGTACGATTTGGAATACGTCACTCCGAGGGACTACAAGGTCCTTATCAATGGCACGTGGTACCCCACCATCTGGAATGGGACCGCACACTACTACAGTGCCGTACCAGACCCCAATCACTCTACAGACTACATGTACCCGGTCTTTCTTGCCAACGTTGACGGAGTAAATGTGACACTCACTCTGCTCGGCAATGACGTGGCATGGGAGCCGTGGAACCCGAAGGATGACTATGAGTATCCATGGAGTACGGTCGCGAACGGGTCACTGCACATTCCAATACTGAACTTCACGGGTTGGAGGGTGGCCTATGGCCACAGAGATCCCTTCACACGTGAGTTCATGATTGATGGATGGCTCAACGTGACCACCGGCTGGTACAACGACCAGTATGACAAGGGTATCACCATTGACGGTGAGATTCAGCAGGTCTGGACCGACGACGGTCAGGTCTTCAACTATACCGAGTGGGAACGTGGATACTTCTACAACGTCACCTTGGCCAATGGCACGTTCTTCTACACCACGAGACCAGGACTGTGGGACTATGGCGCCTACAACGAGACCACGGAGCGCTGGGAATACTACTACTCCTACACATGGGACATCAACGGGTCTCTTGTTGTGGTCTACAACCAGCCTGTTGTGGAAGTCACAGTAGTCTACCCCGAGAACATGACCATGACTGACTACTTGTTCCAGGGCTACTGGTACCCGAGGATCTCGTATTCGGTCATGCACCCAGATCCGAACATGGGAACAGACTACGTAGACACAATCCTCGTTGAAACCGCCTACGGTCTGACGAACGGTACTTACACGTACGAGATCTACGCCATCTACATGGACGACCGGCTTGAGTTCTTCGTCCCACGATTCAACTTCACTCTCGGCGGCATGACCTACAACATCACGGGCTACTATGAGCCAATCTACAAGGCTCACAAGGTGTTCGGCTTTGGTAGGAAGCTGGACTACAAGCCGCTGCCCATCACGGCTGTGAGAGAGCAGTACGTCATCGTTGTGGGCACGCCCAAGTGGGGTATGTGGGACATTCAGACCTGGGCCGTCGATCCGGCAACGGGTGCACTTGACTTGGACGGAGATCTAAAGACGAAGAATGACCAGTACTACGTGCGCAACTCGTTCGAGAGCACAGACATGTACAACGTCACCGAACAGTACCTCTGGGTCTCCATCATGTGGGAGCCGAACAAGACCCGCGTGGGAGACGAGTTCTACGTTGACTCTTACACCGGTCTTGTGACGGTGAACTGGACGTACTACTGGGCAGACAACTACTACTGGTTCAATGCCAGCACAGGTGCACCTCTGACCCCGGCCGAGTTTGCCAAGGTCAATAGCACTATCTTTGACAAAGATGGTGTACCTCGACCGGGATACTGGGGTATCTCGTGGATGGCACAAAACTTCACCTCCCACGACCTGAAGAAGCAGGCCGAGGAGGAGGGCTGGGACTGGGCCATCCAGGACTCGCAGGAGTGGAGCTGGATCTGGTGGCAGATGTCAGAGCACTATGGCTCTGAGATGCCCAACGGCACCTTCATGTCCGTTGATGTGTGGTACGAGTACGCAGGCATCTTCGCATGGAACGACACCAATGCCAATGATGTGATGGACTTCGATCCGGCCGATATAGCCAACTCGGAGGCCACACACTACTGGCTACCTCAGAAGTTCGACGGGGTCACCTTCACCACGCCCAACGGTAGCGCGGTTGGAGACGCGTACTGGAATCTCACTGACACCGTGCCGTTCGGTGTGACCTTTAAGAACGTCACAGGCATGGTGTTCCCGTTTGGTTCGTACAGCTACTTCGACTGGTACCAAGGGCCAATGG
Organism: uncultured archaeon; assembly: GCA_964609885.1. GTDB lineage: Archaea > Asgardarchaeota > Thorarchaeia > Thorarchaeales > Thorarchaeaceae > B65-G9. The sequence goes on along the minus strand of CAZSTY010000211.1, from coordinate 1,339 downwards.
CTGGGAGCGACTTCGCCAAGTTTGACGAGCGTCCCACAAAGGCCAACGTGACAGAGTTCAACATCGGCGTGCAATTCCACGGGCAGCTCAACAACACTGGCATGAATCAAGGCATCGTCAAATTCAACCTGACGATGGGTGACTGGAACCTTGATGCTCCTGGTGGAAGGAGTGTGCTGACCAACCGCAGCCTTGGCATTGCCTTCTACACAGATGTGCTGCTGGTCTCCGAGAACGGCGTGCCGCTCAATGCGACCTACCTCGGTGACAACAACCAGCCGCTGTCCAACAACCAGACGACTCCGTCTGCGAACTACACGCTGGCTGCGGAGGCGGCACAGGTCGCCTCAATGAACTTGGGCGGACAGCACTACATCTGGGCCAAGAACAAGAGCGCTAACTACACTACGGTGGACGCGCAGACGGTACCGGTTGCGGCCTTTGAGGCTGCATATGCGTCCGAGGCCGGGTTCACAACGACCCCATTTGCCATCTCAACCACGCAGTTCTACACTCTGATCAACTTCAAGTGGTGGGACGGCTATGCGGTCAGTGTTGACCCGGTGTTCGTTGGCTACTCCTCGTCGAAGGGTGTCACGGACACCGAACCCCCAAGCATCGACTCTCTCAGTACCGAGACGCGCTTCGTCGATGGCAAAGAGCGCCTGTACTTCGAGGTGACAGCGACTGACGAGGGCGGCTCCGGCATCATGGAGGTACGCGTGGTCAACCTGAACAACACGGCCTCTGGGAACTGGACCCTCGACTACAACGGCGACACGAAGACATGGACCGGCTACATAGAGATGGACGGCACGACACCGTACACGCAGGAGTACCGCATTGAGGTCATTGACTATGCAGGCAACTGGGTCGCCTCAGAGGACTACACTCACAAGTTCTGGAACGACCCCGATGCCCCCACCATGACGGGTCTAAGCGCAGTGCCTACAGACTCGTCACAGTCAGCCATCTTGATCTCTGTCAGTGTGGAGGATGTGGGCGCGTCCGGTGTAGACCGGGTTGAGGTGTACATCATCAACACCGATGAGCGCATCACCATGACCTACAATGCTGGAACTGGCAAGTACGAGGCGACAGTGTCACGGACGAGCAACTTCGCGTACGAGCTTGCCTACAAGATCTACGCCTATGACCGCGCCGGTAATGTCAAGGTGTCAACCCAGCTGAAGTTCTACTTCAAGGATGCAGTGGCTCCGGTCATCGAGTCGGTGAAGATGACCAAGGGCGATTCCGGCGGTCTTGAGGTGTTGAACGTCCAGGCGACCGTCAGCGACGTGGGTGGCTCTGGTCTGGCCACAGTGCAGCTGACGTACGT
>CAZSTY010000210.1:0-3390 GCA_964609885.1 uncultured archaeon | reverse complement strand
AACCATGTCAGTCACTCCAGATACTTGGTCAAGCCGGTTTCGAAGGCCTCGACAGCCTTCTCAAGCGATACGCGGAACTTCCCAAAGTCTGCGACGCGATCCGCGACAGTCAGGCCAAGTTCACAGACCGGCACTCCATGTCTGGCCATGATCTCCAAGAACTGCGGCTGGTTGGTTTCGGTTACCTCTGCAAGATACCGGGCCGACGTTTCGGAGAAGAGCGCTTGTCCCAGTGTTTCAGCCGTACCAGGGACGGTTTCTGTGTTGAGCTTGAACCCATACTTCGAGTAGAGCGCCATCTTCATCAGTGCCACCGCGAAACCACCGCGACCTATGTTGTTGCACGAACGAATCAGACCCGCCTTGTGTGCTTCCAGCATTGCGGTCATGGCTCTCTTCTCTGCGTCAGGACGGTACGCTGGTGGAAAGCCACGGACCTCGCCGAGTTTGAGCCTCTGGTATTCGGTCCCATTGAGTTCCGGCAGGGTTTCTCCGACAAGGAAGATGTTTGCCCAAGGTGTACACAAGTTTCTACGGATAGGCGAATAGCCCAGTTCATAGATACCGGCAATCATTATTTGCGGAGTGGGATTGATGCGATGAACGACACCCTCGACCTCTGACTCATTGTACAGCGAGACGTTTCCGCCCACGATTGGCAGGTCGAAGTCGTGTGAGAATCGTCCTAGCCCGCGAACAGCCTCTACGAATTGTGCATAGGAGTCCGGTCGTTCCGGGTTGCCGAAGTTCAGACAGTCTGCAATCAATATCGGCCTCGCCCCTGTGGCAACAAGATTGCGCAGCGCCTCGGCTGCAGAGTTGGCCGTCCCCTGCTGCGGGTCCAAGAGAGTCCAGAACGAGTTGCAGTCACTTGTAAAAGCGAGTCTCTTGTTCAGCGGAAACTCAAGAACACCGGCATTGTCCCCTATATCGACGACCGTGTTTGCCTGGACATGTTGGTCGTACTGACTGTACACCCAAGAACGAGATGCGATGTTCACGGAGCCCAGCAGCTCTATTATTGCGCTCGCATAGTCCTCCGGTTCCTCGTACCAAGAGATGCTATGTGATCTCGGCGGGAGAGAGCCCTCCTCGCGTTTGGGGACGGGAAATCCGCCCACAAGCAGGCTGATGGGAAGTCGAGCCCTGATCTCTCCGTTCTCAAGCACTGTGTAATAGCCGTCGTCGGTGACTCTCCCAATGACTGCATGTGGGGTATCGTTCTCACCGAGGATCTCCAGAACTCTCTCGAGTTTCTCAGGCGCTACGACGGCAAGCATTCTCTCCTGAGACTCAGATATCACTATCTCGGTGGCTGTCATGCCCGGCTCCCGCAGGGGCACCTTGTCGACCTCAACCACAACGCCGGTGCCACCGTTTGCCGCCATCTCACCTGCGCATGAGGTGAGTCCGCCTCCGCCGAAGTCCTGTAGGCCGTCGAGCAGGTTCTCTTCCACGAGCTGCGCGAGAGTGTCAATCACGACCTTCTTTGCGAGCGGGTCTCCTATCTGTACTGCCCCTCTGTTCTCCTCCTCCTCGTCTGAGAAGGTTTCTGATGCAAAGCTGACACCTGCGATACCATCGCGACCTGTGGTTGCGCCGAACATCACGAGATGGTGTCCTGGCGTTCTGGCACTACTCCTGACGACTTTCTCAGGTCGAACGACGCCGATGCACACAACATTGACCAAGCAGTTGCCATCGTACGAGTCGTCAAACTCCAGCTCGCCACCCACCATTGGGATTCCAACACTATTACCGTAGTCTGAGATTCCCCTCACGACGTTCTCGAGAAGATACGCATTTCTCGGCTTGCTGGGATGTCCAAACCTCAGGCAGTTCATCAGGCCAACAGCCTTGCATCCCTGCGAGATGACATCCCGGATGATCCCGCCTACGCCCGTTGCGGCACCGTTATACGGGTCCACCTGACTGGGATGATTGTGCGACTCCATGGCCACCCCGACGAGTACACCGTCACCAATATCCACCAGACCCGCGCCCTCTCCTATTCCGAGGTAGACTCTCTCGCCCCGTGTCTTGAAGAGATGGAACCAGCGCTTGCTGCTCTTGTAGCTACAGTGTTCTGACCATAGAACGTCGAGCATGGCAAGCTCGGTCTCGTTAGGTTCGCGACCAAGCACCTTCGTGGCGTGCGCGATCTCTTCTTGTGTCAGCACTTTGTACCCCTCACGAAGTTCTCCAGAATCGGCAGGCCATCCGTCGATCCGAGGGCCGCTCGAGCCGCCCGCTCTGGGTGAGGCATCATACCCATGACATTGCCTTCCTTGTTGACCACCGCGGCGATGTTGTCAATCGAGCCGTTCGGGTTGGACTCCGGCGTTATGTTTCCCTCTTCATCGCAGTAACGGAAAGGTATTCTCGAATGTGCATGCAGCATGCTTCGATCCTCAGGTGAGCAATAGTAGTTGCCTTCTGCGTGAGCAATGGGTATTCTCAGCACGGCGTTCTCAAGACCTTCTGTGAACATCGTGGGCTCTTCTGATACCCTGAGGTACACCCATTTGCATACAAACCGGGCCGAGTCGTTTGGTAGCAGTACTCCAGGTAGAAGCCCGCATTCGGTAAGTATCTGAAATCCGTTGCAGATGCCAAGAATCGGACGACCCTCCTCGGCTAGTGACTTGACGCCCTCGATGACCTCTCCCACAGCGGCCACGGCACCCGCTCTTATGTAGTCGCCGTAGGAGAACCCTCCGGGGATGACAACGCCGTCGGCCTCCTTTAGTGCACCTGCGCCCAGACGGCTCGGCACAAGATACGGGTCTGCGCCTGGAATCGAGTTGAGAATGCGAATCACATCTTGTTCGTTGTTTGTGCCTGGAAATCTGAGAACGGCGATGGCCATGCTATTCCAGCCTCACCTTTGTGTTCTCCGCTATCGGATTGGCTAGGAGCCTTCTGTTCATTTCCTTCACCCGTGCCAGAAGCCGCGGAGAAACGGGAGTGTTGACCTTTATCTCGAAGACCTTCCCCATCCGTACATCCATGACCTCGTCGTACCCGAGTCTGACTAGGGCCTTTCTAGCAACTTCTCCGGGTGGGTTCTTGATGCCAGTCTTCGGCATTACGTGGACAAGCAGGGTCTCCTCGCGAATTGGGACTTGCTCTGGATCGGCCTCGCGGATGCGTTCCAATAGTCGCCTGTAGGCTTGAACCACGTCGCCCTCGTCTTTGCGGAACAAGTCCTTATCCAAAGAGCCCCTGTTCTCGTCCCACACCCTCATCGTGTCTCCAGAGATCTCGTCGGCAACAAGAATCTCACCATCTTCAGTCTTGCCAAACTCCAGTTTGAAGTCTACCAGCCTGAGCCCCACTTGCCTGAAGAGCTCGCTCAGGTAGTAGTTGACATCAAGGGTCACTCTTCTC
>CAZSTY010000209.1:0-3396 GCA_964609885.1 uncultured archaeon | reverse complement strand
GTGAAAGGCCGGTCGAAACGCGACAAATCGGTGACGACCTGTCAAGTCCATTGCTGACTTCATACAACCTTCCACGGCACGACCACCAGAGGTCGTGAATACTGCTTGCCGTTTCATGTCGCCGGGCACTATTGACATCAGCTTTTCAGCCAAGAGCGTCTGCGGAATAGCATCAAAGTCCATTCCCGGGAGCTCGTGAATCACGTCTAACACTCGTGCCTCGAAGTCCAGATATGGACGATACCTTAGTCCGAAGGCACGCACTGCGACTCCGCCGGTCATGTCCAAGTATTCTGTGCCCTCAACATCGTAGAGCCTCAGGCCTTCTCCCCTTGTGTGGTCGAGGCAACCATAGACTTCCCGATCTTGGGTTGTCAGAGCAAGCGCCTCTGCACCGCGCTTCTTCCAGTATTCATTAGTCATGGTCTCGGGTGTAACATCGTCAAACCCGAGCTCTCGAAATATCTCGTAGTGCCTTTCGTCCATGGCGATAACCATCCCCTGGTCTGCGGCCCGCCAGCCATCGACGCCCCATTATCTAATTTCCGATGTAGGCCGCATGCCAGTGGGACTCACAGTACCAAGGGAGTCTTGAACTACGCCTTTAGAATCAGAAGACCGGCAATGATGAACATCAAACCAGCCAACATCCCAATGTTCATGAGCCAAGTGAGAATGTTGAAACTCAGACCTCTCCCAACAATGATCACAGCGACCAGCCCAAATATCGCCAGCAGAACACCCGAGCGCTGCACCTTCCAGTAGATGAAGCCGCAAGCGTCAATTGCCAAGAGCGCCATCAGTAGCAACGCGATACCCAAGACAACATCGATGACTGATTCGAAGTCCCCGCCCAGCGCGCCATTGGCACCGGGGATAATCATCTGAAAGATTGCAAACACCACGAGAATGATTGCGCCCAAGACAGTATATCCCTGTGCTGCACCTTCTGCCTTGCATCCCATCGTTTCTTCAATCCTAGTCGGACAACAGTTCCGTTTCCATGGTGGCCCGACCAGAACCCCTACATCTTCGGCCAGACTTATAGTTTGTGACAAGCCGCAAGAATACAGAGGTAATACACGGAATTGTATTCGCGAGCCGGGAGAGTTCACCGAAGCACTCCCCACGAGGTGGCAGCCACGAGGTATGAGGCATACGACCGTAGAGAGGTCGAGAGACCGGTCAGGCTTGACAAGACAGAGGGAGTCGTCGTCATTGAGGGACGTGCCTATCCCGCCAGAGAGATTGTGGAGGCACTTGCGCAGAGCGGCTACGCGCAGGTGCGGGCGGTCGGCGATGCTCTCGTCTTGGGTCGCAAGAAGATCACTCCCATTTTCAAGTCGCCGCAGGAGAGAGCGTTGGCATCCCTCTGCCATGGAAGCCTCGCCTATTGCTGCCCACTCTCAAAGAGATGTGCTGAGCGCGATCGAGCACTGGAGGTCTTGGGCCTCACGCCAGATGACTATGAACGGTTGAAGCAGAGGGAGCACCATCAGTTCCTTGATGCGGCAAGGGGAGCCCCTCCGCTGGACGATTTGTGGGCCTACGGAGAACCCTCTCGACGCGCTGTGAATCGCCCGGCCGTCGATGTCGGGTTCGGTTCCGATGATTACCGAACGGACTTCGATAGGCTGGAACAGGCACTCAGGTCAAGGCCACCACGGCCACGTTCGCCAAGGCAGGCCACGTGGTCAAGCACCCCCGGTTCGCCATTCGGGGCCCCGTCGGAGTTGTCAGACACTGATCAGACAGGGAGATCCTCTCAACCCCCGTTTGCTTCGTCCACATCTCGCGCATCGGTACACGCCAAGACCGAAAAGACCACGGCAGGCACTGCAGTAGGGGCATGCAGCCTGAACTCAGATGATAGCATTGAGGGAATAGGGTCACTGTTCAGACAGGGTGAGTTGAGCCCCTTCAGCGACGACTCTAGACAGGGAAGCCGTCGCGGGTTCTGTTTCTCGTGCGGGCGCACGATTGAGATTGGCACGACTAGATGTCCCTACTGCGGTGCGCTACAGTAGGACACTGCCGTACACTTATACATCTCCGAGTGCGCTCTCGCGCCGCGCCGCATAGTCCTCCGGAAATCTGAAACTGACGGCCACACGGTCAATCTCGGCATCTCGTGCAATCGCCCAGATCTCATCGAGTTTCTCCGGTACTGACACGCCCCACCGGTAGAGTGTCACGGATCCGCCTCTGCGCTTGAACTCCTTGACGAAATACAGCGCCTCCATAAGGTGGTCATAGTCAGGAGAGCCCTTCCGAGGCAGGACGGGCGTCCAAGGATATAGGTTGATCATTACACTCTTGGTCACATCGAATATCCTAGATGGGTCGAGACCGTTCTCGTTCTTTGCACCCTCCAGCAGGCCCATCTGGGGATCGATTGGCACCTCAATCGTGAGCGTCAGAGGCTCTGACCTTTCCACCATGTCATCGGCCTCACGAGCCGCGGCCTGAAGCTGCGCAATACCTTGGGTCACCTTGTCAACTCGCCAGTCGTGCCATGTCTGATGGTGGTCGGGGTTCTCCACGAGAAACTCATACGAGAGCCGGCCCGGCTCCTGACCCACACGTGGAGCAAACTCCTGCCGACATCTCTCACAGAAGCAGAACCTATCGCGTATGAATCCCGTTCCAAACACAAGAATCTCGTCGACGGGATAGGATCCAATCTCCTTGACAATCTCTGCGCCGTATTGCCAGAACTCCTCGCGATTGGGGCAAATCTGGTGTGGGACTGCTTGACCCTTGGCGCTGATAGTCTGGTACTTGGGATCCTTCGCGAACCACCGGTCGGTGTAGAAGTCCATCGCTACGACAGTCTTGACCTTCAACTTGTTTGATAGGTCAAGCCACTCCTCAAACATCTGCGTGTGCTCCTGCTCAACAGGAGCCGTTCTGCTCGCGTACGTGGCGTACCCACTTGCACGCTTGCCCACTATCGCAACCTCACGCATATACGAGCCGTAGACAGAGATGAACTCCCTCGCAGATGACCCGATATCTTCAGGTGTGAGAACCAAGAGCGGATTCTTCATGAAGAACTCTCGAAAGTCAACCTTCATACTGACAACCCCGTCGTCTTTAGACAAAGCACGATTAAGCGCTCAGGAGGCAAGTAGGCCGAACGTATGCTATAAGACTTTCTTGGCGGGACTCACTCGTTTCAGAAGAACTGGTCCAGTGTCGTGAAACCAAGAAGCTCCTCAAAGTCTATTCCAACTGCGTCAAGGACCTGACCAAAGACCGACCTGAGTGTGTCCACATACTTGTCAACATCAATCCAGTAGGCACGGTCTTTTGCCAGCTGAACAGGCAGTACGCCAGCCTCATCCTTTGTCTTGATGTACTCGATCAGCATTCCCGGTTGTACATCGTAACCGG
>CAZSTY010000208.1:0-3414 GCA_964609885.1 uncultured archaeon | reverse complement strand
CGTCACTGCACCATGTGGGTGATGTGGCAACAGAGGCACTAGAAAAGAGCCGTGAGGAGATTGCGAGATTCATCAATGCAGATTCAGACGAGATAGTCTTCACGTCAGGTGCGACCGAGTCCAATAACATGGCGCTCATAGGATATGCTCTCCGAAACAAGAGGAAGGGCAAACACATTATCATCTCAGAGATAGAACACATCTCAATTCACAACATTGCCAAGTGGCTCGTTGCCAACGGATTCGAGGTGACAAAGGTGCCCGTCGACCAATATGGTCGGGTGCCCCTCCACAAGATCGAACGGAGAATCAGAGAAGATACCATACTGATATCCGTCGGATACGCAAACAATGAGATTGGAACGATTCAAGACGTACGGCAGATTGGCGAACTCGCGGCGGAGAGAGGAATTGCATTCCATACTGACGCCGTTGCCGCAGAAGGACTGGTGGACATAGATGTCAGACGCGATGGCATCAATCTTATGTCCCTGAGCTCCAATGACATATACGGGCCACGAGGCCTTGGCGTTCTGTACATGCAGAAGCGATACCGCGTGAATCCAATCATAATTGGAGGGGGACAGGAGAGAGGATTGCGGTCGGGCTCAGAAAACATTCCTGCCATTGTTGGCATGGCCACGGCTGCAAGCATCATGAGAAAAGAGATGGACAAGGAAGTGCAGCGTTTCAGAGGATATCGTGACCGACTGATCAGTGAGGTCCTCAACTCTGTAGAGGACAGCTACCTCAATGGCCACCCCACAGAGCGTCTTCCGAGTAATGCCCACTTTCGGTTTGATGGTGTCGAGGGAGAGGCCATTCTATTGTCATTCAAAGACAAGGGCATTGCTGTTTCGACAGGATCAGCATGTACGTCGAAGACACTGGAGCCATCACACACACTCATCGCGACGGGCCTCATTCATGAGGAGGCGCACGGCTCACTTCAGCTCACTGTTGGACGTTTCACATCGGACCAAGACATAGATCAAGTGCTTGACGTGCTTCCGGGGATAATCGCCAGACTCAGGGACATGTCCCCGCTATACAAGAAGAAGAGGTGAACAACTATGAAATCGACAGAGTATTCCGAGAAGGTTCTTGACCACTTTCGCAACCCGCGGAATGTTGGCACCCTTGAGGGCGAAAACGTTGCCGTTGGGCGTGTGGGAAATCCCGTCTGCGGCGATCTCATGGAAGTCTTCATCAGAGTCGAGAACGATCGGATTGTAGATGCCAAGTTCAGGACCTTTGGCTGCGGCTCGGCAATCGCGACGAGCAGCATGACCACGGAACTCGTGAAGGGGAGGACTCTCGACGAAGCAATGAGGATCACTCGAGAGGACGTAGCCGAGGAACTCGACGGACTCCCGCCGATAAAGATGCACTGTTCGAACTTGGCCGCAGATGCCCTTCACGAGGCCATCAAGAACTACCGAGCGATGCAGGCAGAGAAACGAACAGTGGGAGAAACAGCGGAAGAACCGAGAAACGAGCGCGAAAGATCCGAAATCACTGGAAAGGAGAAGTTCGTGGGGAAGGGCGTCTTCTTGAAGTCTGTAGATTTCGAGTCAATTCGTGGTCAGAGGGTGCTCGTGATATTCGAGGGTAGCGAGTCAGTAGAAACAGCAATCAGGCTGACCGAGTACACCGACAGAGTGGTCCTGATAACCGCGGACAAGAACGTTCAGGTGGATGACAAACTAGCAAAGAGGCTTGACGAATCGCGTGTGAAGGTGATTATGAGAGCCGAGGTTCTAGAGATTCGCGGTGAGGACGAGGTGGAGCAAGTAGTGGTCCATGACCTTGACGAGGATGACAAGTACCGGCTGTTCGTGGACGCTGTGGTCATCTCTGAGTGAACGCGGACCACATCAGGAGGGTGTTTCACGCAACAACTCGAGTCGCCGTAACATCCTCGCCGGATAGAAGCGATTTCAAGTTCCCCCTGCGCATCATTGAGAATATGTAGACCTCGGTGCCTCCAGCAATCATCTCGCTAATAGGGAGCAGAGCCTTCAGCTTTCCACGCATACGCCCGCTCGCGTCTCTCGCGGGGTCGGACCCAAGCGGAATCAGTGTATCGATCTCGTTCAGACTCACCTCTTTGAGAAGCTTCGCTTCAGCAAAGGTGCGGGGGTCGCGATCATATACTCCATCGACATCGGTTGCAAATAGTATCCGTCGTGCGTCCAACTCTCGAGCAATCGTGACGGCCAGACTATCGCTACTTGTCACACTGAATCCCATGGCCGTGTCGTAGACGACATCACCACCGATTGCAATTACCATGCCGAGCGAGAGATAGCCTCTCAGTGGCTCCAGAAAGTAGTTCTGGAAGACCATCTTGTTGGCCGTGACCATCGAGGATGCGTGCATCAGATTCACGGGTATACCAGCGTCAAGCAGACGACGACAGAGCATCATCCTCAGTTTGTTGACCACGTACTGGGTCTCACCGAGAGCATGCAACTGCTCCGGTCCCTGAAATCCGCGATGAATTCCGTGCTCGATCACAGGAGGATGGCCGAATGAACCCACACCAAAGGTCAACACCAGAGAGCTCAGAATGCCCTCGTCAAGACACTCCGCAATCTCAGTGCTGACCTCCTCAATCACATCCTCACGCGCAGTGTACGGCCTGCTCTTGTCGGTCAGGAGTGCACCACCCAACTTTATGATTGTGAGCTCATCGGCCAATCTCGTCACCTCCATAGAGTCCGTCTACAGTGTCCACAGAGCATAGGGCCACACCGCTGGAGCAAACACAGACAACAAGTATGCCACAACAACTACCGAGATGGGCACGGTCCAGTTGTCCAAGTTCTTAGGAGTCAGAGCCTCGACGAGTGTGGCAACAACACAGATTATCAGAATCGGAGTGAAGAGGGCTGCAACGTCGAACCCCGCCTCAATGGCGTACAGTGCGACGAGGACAGTGCTGAACAATAGCGAGCCGATGAACATTCCCACAGAACCCGCCACAGTCTTTTGAGCACCACCAATGCCGAACTTCCGCTCACCGCCGAACTTCCTGCCCACGATGTCAGCAATCCCATCTCCGCCTGCAAGACACCCAAACATGATGAAGGCGAGAGGATTGAACACGGGGGCGTAGAACCAGCCAATAGTGATTATCATGATCATCACGGAGTAGTACAGAGTCCCGTGCAGGAGTTCGCGTGGGTCCCCAGAACGGGACATCGACTCCACAAAATCATCGTTCTTGACCTTACCCGTTCCAATCCCCAAGAATAACAGAACGAACAAGAGAGGAACAATAGCTGCAATGAAGCGACTCAGATAGGATCCTGTGTAAAGGCACCATGTGACTGAGAAGACGGGTGCCGCAAAAATGTGAACCAATTTCCTAGTCACATCGGATGATAGCGCCTCGCGATGACGAATTGC
>CAZSTY010000207.1:567-3418 GCA_964609885.1 uncultured archaeon | reverse complement strand
CCCGCCGCTGGCAGTACGCCGGGTTTCTCTTCGGCACGGCCGGAATCTTTTTCGTTGTCGGAACCCAGTGCGCTATCGGCGCCGCGCTATGTGCTATTGGTGACATCGTGCTGATTCTCGCAACATGCGTATGGGCAATCTACTCAGCCCTTGGAAAGCGGGCGATGCGTGAGATGGATGCCTTGGACATGACTGCGGGCGGCATATTCATCGGCACTGCAATCTTTGGCGTTGCAGCCGTGACGGAACAGTTCTGGCTGCTTCCAGCCATGACCGACGTGATCTTCTGGGCGAACATCCTCTTTCTCGGAGCGGTCATGACATTCCTGTGCTTTCTGCTATACTTTGAGGGAATGCGTCATGTTGGGGCCACGCGTGCCGGTATCTTCGTCAGTCTGATACCTGTGTCCGGGACGATTCTCTCGTTCTTCATCTTGGGTGAGGCAATCTATCCCTCGTTCTGGGCCGGACTGATCCTTGTCACGCTCGGAATACTCATCACAAACTATCCGGTTGCTGAGGAGGGTTGATGGGGTGAACGATGGTGCTGACAGGCAGTCCCGAGGCTTGGAAACGAACAGCAACAGCCGAGGCGCCCGCGCCTTGGTGAGCAGCAATATTAGGATGCCGATACTTAGTACGTGCGTCCTAAAATTTGAGTCGTGAGGCTCATAGAGAGTAGAGGACCAGTGGGGTGACTCGGACCATGGGCGCAAAGGAAACGCCGACTAGTTGTCGCAATCCATCTACATCGGGAAATCGAGTGGGATGCAACTCTGCTCTCTCCCGTTGCCTACGCTGTTGTTCGTTACGAGCTGTTCGACCAGATGACACACACCAAACCGATTTAACGACGAATGCACTGGCCGACTCATGGCCCTCAACCTCACTCTGGGCGCAGTCATGTTGCTCGTTGCCACGGTGCCAGAGATACTGGCAGTCGTCATAAGTCTGAAGGGGTATCTCGATCGAGGATATCGAGAGTATCTGTTCATGTTTGTTACTTGGGTGTTCCTGTGGCTGGGAAATCTGTTGATTGGTATCTCCTATCTGACACTAGACCTTTTCGTCTATCGTCTGGGAATTGCTGCCTCCGCCCCTCTCTTATTTGGACTCATGGTGCTTGTGGACTCCGTGTCCCGAGATCACGTCGATCCTCGAAAGGTCCTCGTAGTCACTGCAGCCAGTACGGTCTTGGGTTTATTCGCCTTTGATGAAACCTCTGTGACCCTCAACATTTCGGCCTTGGGGGAAACAGGTCCCTCAATGGTGGGTGGTCTTGCCATCTCCGGCGCCATTGTGTTCGTCATCGCCGGTATCTTCTGGCTATACTACATGGCAGTAATCCATCTTCGTGCACCTGCGACTCTGAAGCGGTATTCTCGAGTGAGCCTCATTGGAGCGTTGCTTGCCGGGCCCGGCTCGATGGTTGCCTTTGCCACAGGGTTCGTGTGGATAGTCCCAGGTACAGACTACCTCCTGATAGGGCTCGGGGCATTGTTGACGGCGTATGCCTTTGCAAGTCAGCCCAAGCTCGGATACGTGTTGCCGTTCGAGGTCTTCAGGCTCGTTGCGTTTGATACGGAGTCTGGAATCCCCATCTTTGCATACACGTGGAATGAGCAGGGCCTTGTTGACAGCACACTCTTTACGGGTGCGATGACAGGGACAAACAACGTCCTCAACGAGTCGCTGAGTCGTGGAGCAGTGGAGTATATCGCCTTCGAACATGGTGTACTTCTAATCGATCATTTTCCCGAGGTTGAGCTCGCATTCTCTCTATTGGCCTCTAGGTCCAGCGCAATGCTTCACCAGGCATTGCGGTTGTTTGCCGAGGCGTTTGTCGAGAAGTTCGATGCGCAGCTCCGGAGAGACAAGTCGATTACCTCGGCCTTCACAGCCGCCGAGGAGATTGTTGATACAGCATTCCCGTTTGTTGTTGCTCACTCGTGAGTTTCAGCGTGGTCCTCCGTTCACAAGGGAGGACTGGGCCTTGAGCGTTGTGCTGTGAGGTCACGTCTTGGGCGGTCTTTCTTTCGAGCTGTCCCCTCCGTGGGCACTCCCATGATGGGCAGTGGGACGTGACACAGCACTTGAAACGAGTTTCCAATGCGTTGCGGCAACGACATGAATGTTCCGTCACGGATAACAGAGGTTCCAGTCTGGGTGGTACGTGTGAACTAGGGCCATCAGCTCATCATAGGCCTCGTCAGAGAGATACTCCTTGGGGCATCGCCATTGGTCGTCCTGCACGACACCGAAGTGGATGTGCGCGCCGTAGCCACAGTTTAGAAACGTGGCGATCGTGTCGCCCTTGGCCACCCAGTCACCCGCCTCGATCTGAATCATCTCGAGCTGCCGGTCTTTCTCTGCAGGATCATCTGTCCATGGTTCAAAGTTGTAGATGACCTCCACAGTGGCATTGAACCGTATTCGCACCATAATGTGGAACCGGTTAGCTGTGTCTGGGCCGTTATCGGTCACTGTGACGCTCTCGACCAGTCCCGGTGCTGCCGCTATGACTGTTGATTTGTTCTTGAAGAAATAGTCAATCCCGTTGTGCGGGAAGCCCCACGGGCAGTTCTCACTCTCACTGTATCCCTCGTTGAATGCGTAGATGTCAGACCGGTTCACGTAGATGACACCCATGTCGTCCAGCCGCGTACTGTCATATCGACCGCCTGCATCAAACGTTTCATCGTTTGTGCCACGGTATCTCAAGTATGCCACGGTGCCGCCGCCAACGATGACGAGAAGGACCACCAGTACAAGGGCGCGTCGCATGACGCCTGCTGTGGAAATAGGAGGCAATAAGTCATTCGTGAAACCTGACGGCACCTACGAAACTACT
>CAZSTY010000207.1:0-557 GCA_964609885.1 uncultured archaeon | reverse complement strand
TCGACCGCTGCGTTGTCTACGATATCAATCACTGCTGCACCATCGTCAGTGAGCAGAGCCGGATAGGTAGATATCAGACGATCAGCAAAGTCTCGGAGTGCTGCCTCTAGTGCAGTGTCTGGCTCATCGCCAATTCCAAGGAAACTCACGGTACCTCTCTTCACTATCGAGACAACCCTATTCTCGTAGTAGATTGACCTGAGCTCCGTGTCAGTCTTCAGAAGATCGGTCATTGCCGTCTGCAAGGCGGAGAAGAGCGCCGAGAAGAGAGCAGGGTCCTCAAGGGTTCCCGTTTCGAAGTTGTACAGGATTACTGGGTAGCCCGCATCTGTCATGACGAGAATCTTCTGAAACCTTCGCTGTGTGAAGATGAGGATTAGTGGACGCCTAGCTGTGAGGGCTATCCAGACCATCCAACCTCCGGCGAAGAAGAATGGCCGAATGGTCCTTATGATCTCGACACCGGATGCCAGTGAGAGGGCGGCCCACACCAAGAGAAAGGAGAGGACCACAAGGAGGCTTCCAGACTCCAGACGCGCTTCCCGTGACGTGGCAAG
>CAZSTY010000206.1:1363-3418 GCA_964609885.1 uncultured archaeon | reverse complement strand
GCCTCCCGCAATCCACTTGATGCCCGGTACGTTCTCAATCAGTACCTGTTCCGGCATCAAGTCCCGGACGGCCCTCAACATGATTCCGAGCAGGATATTGCGATTGTCTGCACTGTTCCACCACCCTGCCGTCGAGAAACCTTGGCACGGGGGACCTCCTGCAAGCAGCGAGAGCGTGCGGCCTCTCAGTCGGTTCTCAATCGCCTCTAGGACTTCTCGGTACTCGTTTCTGTGGGACATGTTTCTGCAGAGTACACTCACTCCTAGATGATTGAGGGAGTACGTCTGGCACATGCGGGGGTTGACATCCGCGGCGACCATGACTCTGTGGCCCGCATCCTGAAGGCCAGACGACAGACCGCCAGCGCCACAGAAGAGGTCGACCGTACTTCCTGCCACTAGGGTTTCGCCGACCGCCCGGGCAAGCAGGGGCGGCACCGCATTTCCCACCTGTTTCAGAATCGATGAGAACGGACCCAAGAACCGAAAAGAGTCGGGGAAGGATTGTAGACGAGCCGCCTCTCGCAGAGATATGGTGCGGTCCTGGGATGGATGGATGAACGTGCCATTTCCAGGCCTGTTGAAGTATGTGCTGATCGTGTAGCTCGGCATGTCGCTCCGAAGGCGTCCGTAGTAGGTTGTGCGGCCGCCGCTCTTGGAGATTTGTCTTAGCCGTGACGACTTTGCAATGATCTCCGCGGGAATGTCACGCCAGTCGCCCCCAGGTGGAACGGCCCGCACCATCTCAAGGTCAAGGGCGCTCAGGGGTGGCGCGACGTGATTCCAGAGGCTCCTCTCGTTAGGCATACTGTCTGTAGCCATCTGACTCTCAATCAATGACGCCGCACCACTCAGTCGCCGTGTGCGGAGAATGTCCTGTGACAACGTATCAGACGTTGCGTAACTGGGGCAATACACAGAGGCTCCTTCGGTGTCAGCTCAACTCAGCCATCAAGGCGGCAACCCTCTTCTTCTCTGCGTCATCCGCGCCCAAGGAACCCAGTACGGAGAGAGCCGTTTCGCGAGGGAGATCATACAGGGCAAAGACGAGCGCATCCAAGCGATCGTCCTCCATCTTCCCTGTCCGCAATGTGCTCTCAACTACCGTCGCTATGGTCCGCACCAGTGGCCTGTGTGTCTCACCTTGGGACGGGTCAACTATGGGTAGGTCGCCTATCTCCCTGTTTGAGACATGGTTGTTCGTGCTTGTTATCCGGAACCGCCAGTTGAGAAGGCTGGAGTTAAGAACTCCCAGTAGATAGAGCAGCCTCTGATGATCATCTGATTCAACGACGATGTAGTTGCACGAGTTCGCCAATACGGCGGTAGGCGGCACCACCGCGAACTTCAGACGCCATCGCTGCATTCGGTTGGATACCTGCTGACATGCGATACGGGACCTTCCAATGTGGGCCATTCGCTCGGATCCCCTTCGCGAACGCTTAAACTCGTCAATGAGCACGAACTCGTTCCTCTTCCTTCGGTGGAGCAGCCTAAGACGTCCGATATGAGAACCACGCACTAGGGGAATCCCAGTGTTATGATCGGTCACGAATTCCCTGTCCACAGTTAGGTCGAGTTCGCCTCTCAAAACCTGCGCCCACCGAAGATCTGAGAGACGTGGGTGTCTGTGCATGAGCATGGCCGCCGTCCACGACTCGCGATCCGCTTGGGGGATCTTCACAGATGATCCCGTGACATGTTCGATATCCCCGAGGCTTATTCTGAGAGGCGTCCGCTCTCTCAAGTCGGATACGCTGGACACGTTGGCGAAGACGTGGATAATTTCGCTGCTGCCCCCCCTGGACATGACGATAACCGAGACCCCCTGTGTGACCCCGGGGAACAACCTCGCGGACTCTGGAAACTCCACAACGGAGATCAGCCGATTCTCGTACAACAGATGTCGCCTCAGCGGCAGTGCGGCCATGTCACCCAATATGCTCGTGGGAACTACGAACCCTAGACGACCGTTCTCGCGGGTCAAGCGTAGCGCGCGCTCGATGAAGAGGCGGTGAGTGTCAATTGTGAATCGGTTGGAGTAGCAGTAGTCGG
>CAZSTY010000206.1:0-1353 GCA_964609885.1 uncultured archaeon | reverse complement strand
CGAAACGAGGTGAGAGAGACGTTCTCTATGGGCCCGGAACTCGTCGTCATCGCTGACGGCACGCGAGATTCGCTCCCTCAAGAACTCCGCGAAATTGGGCTTGAGTCGCTCGTACGGAGGGTTCATCAGGACTGCATCGAAACCGTCACCGTCTACGAGGACATCCGGGAACTCCTTCGGCCATTCAAATGGAAGCCAGTTGTCCTCGGGATTGATGAGAACGCTGTGGTCATCATTCCCTGACAGGCCGTGACGGGAAATGAGCGCGTCGCCCTGTCGCAGTGTCCGGCCCACGAGCTCGGTCGACGGCTTCTTGCCCAAGACGAGCGAGAGTGACACAGCAGATATCTCAAGGGCCGCAGCATCGAGATCGACACCATACAGGTTGGTCTGAAACTCCTGCGTGACCTCGGCCGGGCCACCGTGACTCGACAGTGCATCGTTTCCCACACTAGTTTGAGCCATTTGCCTCATGACATCACGCACAAGAAGCAGGGCTGACACCAAGAACGCACCCGAGCCGCAGGCCGGATCAAGTACTCGGAACTCAAGAAGCGAACCGATTGCTGACAGATCACCATTCCCAACACGAGAAACCCGGTCCGAGATTATCGGGCCAAGTGTATGTTCTGTGATGAAATCGGCGACTTCGACAGGTGTGTAGAACGTGCCGAGGGGGCGGAGAGAGCGCAAATGGCTATCAGACGAGGGACTCACATGAGACCCCATGAAGTGGAGCGAGGCAAGCAGATTGATGCTACCCCGCTCGCCCAAACTGTGCACATGAGTGGCCAGCTCGTCGACAAGTCTTTCGCCAATGTCCTGAACAATTGACTTGGCATCCAAGATGACTCTGCGTGGTCTAACACCAAGGAGCTCTGCAGGGCGTGTGACTCGTTCAAAGACCATTCTCACTGTGCGGTCAGTCGGCGAGATACACGCAAGTGCAATCTGAAGCGAGGCAATTCGAGCTGCCTCCATCATCTCACGGAGCTCTACCGGGTCAGACGGAATATCGATATCTTGGCCATAGACGCCACGGATGATCCGTGCGGCAACGTCTTGACATTCGGTCGCCATTGCACGAGAGTAAGTACCTTGTTGATGTTAGGTGTTGCGGGTCGTCAAGACCCACCCGATCGAAATTGGTCGTGGACAATACCGGTGTCGCGCTCTGTACTCGTTGTTTCGATTTTCGGAGGAAGTCGCGTCTTCGGGTTGTACTCGGGCCTCGTTGCCGCAAGATGCCCGGCCACTTCACGACCCTGACGAACCGTAGAACGGAAGGACATTTCCAAGACAGGCATGTAGAAGATGAGCGGTAGAAAGACCAAGACCATGACGAACCTGAAC
>CAZSTY010000205.1:0-3419 GCA_964609885.1 uncultured archaeon | reverse complement strand
GCCATCTTCGTAGCTGGCTCATCGTTTCTGTCTTCGGAGTCCTCCTCGCAGCAGTGGCCTTCACTCTTGCCTGATTGGATTGGCTGGTGGGTTCGCTAATCATGAGCAAAATTCTTCCTGGCACCAAGACTACGCGGATGGAGCTATTGCGGCTCAAGACCCGGATGAAACTGGCTGAGAGAGGGCACGATCTTCTCAAAGAGAAACGGGACTCTCTGATAATGGAATTCTTCAACGCTATTGCAGAGATAAAAGAAGCTAGGGCTACAGTGGAGAAGAGCCTCAGAGAGGCCTTCTCAGCACTGACGCAAGCAAAGATGATCATGGGGCCCGCACATGTTGTAGAGTTTGCTTATGCCAGCCAGGTAGAAACCCGCCTTGACATCTCAACCCGTTCGATGATGGGTGTACGTATTCCTATGCTCAACATAGAACAACACGTTCCTCAGCTTCCCTATTCGTTACCCGATTCTAGCGTAAAACTGGACACGATGAGTCAGAAATTCTTGGAAGCCCTGCAGGCAATCGTGCGGCTCGCTGAGGTCGAGTCAACCGTCAAGCGTCTGGCGCATGAGATTGAGCGGACGAAGCGTCGAGTGTCCGCACTAGAAACCGTAGTGATCCCGCGGCTCGAGGCGACTGTGAGGTTTGTGAAGCTAGCTCTCGAAGAGCGTGAGCGAGAGGACTTCTATCGTATCAAGCTCGTAAAGGCTCGTATTAGTCAAACAGATTGAGTGACTTGTATTACACGTACTACTTATGCCTGAGCCTCAGAATGGCTGCTGCGAGGTCTCCATCAGTTGCCCTTAGTGCCTCTATCGCCTCCTCAATACTGACACCTGCTTGCCCTGCGACCAGTGCGGCATCCTCCATTGGAATCTCGATTCTCTTCTCCTCTCCCTCCTCAGTTTCTGCCACCGCCGGTTCTGCTGTTAGAGGTCTTTCAGTTCTCGGCCCTGCAATCTGGAATGATTCGCTTCCCGCTTGCTTAATCATCAGTACCTGTGGATTCGAGATCAGCCACTCTTTGTCGCTAAAGCGAATGATGACTTCTTTGACTCCCGGAACATCCTTCTGCTCTATACCCATCTTCTTCATCATTCTTGCTATCTGTTTGGGAGACATTCCTCTGAAACCCATCTCTAGCACCTGTATCTGCTTCCCCTCGTTCTCATGCTCGCCCTTGATAAAATGGTTACGGCCCAGTAGTTCGTCGTCATAATCTCCGGCGACTAGGCAATGTTATCCTAGAACGTCGAGTTTATCCCCCACAAGGTCAAGCATTTTTCTGTGTATTACGAGTAATAACTGAACCAAAGATGGCTCGAAAGATCTACGCACTATGTTGTGGCTTCTTCTATCATCCATATATTCCCGGTGGGATTCTGTCGGCGCCACCTGTCAGGGCAATTTTCCGAATGGCCCTCTGGAAATCCTGATGGTGCACTACTTCCCTATCATCACGAATTGCAAACATGCCCGCTTCAGTGCAGATCGCCTTGATATCAGCACCAGTCATGCCCTTACTAGCGGCGACAAGCGCGTCTATATCCACATCTTCTGCGATATTCATGCCACGTGTGTGGATTCTGAAAATCTCCGCGCGGCTAGTTTCATCTGGGAGGGGAAACTCGATTATCCTATCGAACCTACCGGGTCTCAACAACGCTGGATCAAGGATGTCCGGCCGATTCGTGGCACCAAGTACTGCCACTTGTCCTCTGCTCTCGAAGCCGTCAAGTTCACTAAGAAGCTGCATCAGAGTACGCTGGACTTCACGGTCCCCGGACGTAGCTATGTCGAGTCTGTGGGAGCCGACGGCATCCAGCTCGTCGATGAACACGATGGCTGGCGCCTTCTCCTTTGCCAGCATGAAAATCTCTCGAACGAGCCTTGCCCCCTCTCCAATGAACTTCTGCACAAGCTCTGACCCAATGACTCGAATAAATGTGGCGTTGGTTTCATGTGCCACCGCTCTTGCACTGAGTGTCTTTCCGGTCCCAGGTGGCCCGGTAAGGAGGACTCCTCGTGGAGGCTCTATTCCAACCTTCTCAAAAATCTCTGGCTTGAGGAGCGGGAGCTCGACCGTTTCTCGAATCTCCTGCAGCTGTTCCTTGAGACCGCCAATGTCTGCATAAGATACGTCAGGCGCCTCCTCAATCTCCATGGCCCTAATCATGGGATCTCGCGGAGGGGGCAACTCCTGGGTCACTGCAAAAGATCTCTGGTTCAATGCGACACGCATACCGGGCTGTAACCGATCTCTAGGTATAGAAGATGCAACGTGAACCACAAAGTTCGGGCCTGTCGAACTCTTTACAATGGCCCGACCGTCCTCAAGCATCTCGATTACTGTGGCCGTGATGAGCGGGGACTGTCTAAGTTTCTCTAGCTCTGTCCTGAGGGTCTGGGTTTCCTTTTCCAGCCTGCTGCGCTCAGCTTGGAGTATCTGCCTCTCTGTTTCTAGCGCTCTGAGCCTCCGCTCCAAATGTCTTGTGTAGCTCTGAGTGCTGTAGGCAGACTCTTCCAAGTCGCCCCCTTTCTTCGCATCTGCAGTCCCGGGCACTCACGACACCTCACGAGTCTTCTTAGCTGGTATCGTTTTAAGGCTTGCCAACACGCGCAATCTCAACCGGGCAATTGTCACACCATGTAGATAGCTCATATCATATTGCTACATGTCTGCTCGACAATCTTTATGTGCTAAACACAGTACACGCGTACTCGTCCCGAGGGATGTTAGGTGCCTAGTTGTGAACTTTGTGGTCGCGATATGAAAGGTCGCGGCCGCGAAATGGTTGTCGAAGGTGTTTCCCTACTACTATGTCCAGATTGCGCGGCACGTATAGGCGGAGCCACAGACCACTCAACGCCCACTAGAAGGTCTCATCCAATACAAACATCTTGGACAGAAACAGGCAAGAAGACTGCACCGCCGCGTGTGCACAGGCCCCGTATCACCTCTCCACGAGTAAGACCTCGTCCCCGTCCAGTTGCCCCTGCCACGTTGGATGATATGATTCTGATTGAGGATTATGCCGAAGTCATAAGGAAAGCACGGCAGAGGGCGGGTCTAACACAAGAACAGCTTGCCCAGAGAATCGGTGAGAAGTATTCCACCCTCCAGGCCATAGAGGCAGGCCGCTTGAAGCCTACCAAGAAAGCAATACGCGGCCTCGAAAGGGAGCTAAAGATCTCGCTGTTGGAGCCCATTGGGCCGGTCCCTGTCAAGACGATTAAGGACATCGAATCACGCGGACCGACTCTCGGTGATGTCGTCCGCGTAAAACGAAAGAAGCCCCGGCAGAACTGAACATCGAGTTCGTGTTGCGTCTAGTTGGTGACCAAGAACAGCTCTTAAATAGTATCTGCGGGCATAATATACAGTGTGGAATTGGATTAGTCCCGATAGTGCGCTT
>CAZSTY010000204.1:0-3442 GCA_964609885.1 uncultured archaeon | reverse complement strand
CAAGAGGCCAACGAGCTGCCCGAGGCGATTCTGAACATTCTTGAAGAGATTGGCGACCTCATAGAGGACGACCGGAGAGTACTGGCTTACTATGAGTCCCATGACGGGGTATTTGATCTGCGGGAGGCCGCAGAGTCGCTCGGAATTGATACCCGGGCACTGAAGACATCATTGTCCAGGCTAATCGAGTTGGGACACATTCCTCGTTGGCCGCGTGGTCGACCACTATCGCCGGACAGCATGGGTATCAATGTTGAACTGGGATCGGTTCCGGATGCGATTGTCGGCGGACGCCCGTTCAAGTACGAGGTCCGAGTGAAGAACCCCAGTTCTTCTGTGGTTGCTATCCGAGTTGTGGCTTCCTTGATCACTGATGACGGGATATCCGAGATAATCAATGAACAACATGATGTCGGCCCGCGTTCTGAGCAGCAACTGGAGCTGACCCTTGTGCCGATGGCCTTTGAGGCCGGAAGGGCCACGATCAGGGTGGAGGTGCTCTACGGCTCGCGGCAACTGGCGTCGCAGATCTATCGAACACGCGTATATGAGGTCTGAGGATGTTGACGTTCCGCATTAAGTACGAGCCCAGCGGCCGCGGGTCGGTTCTCAACTTGCTCTCCACGGCGTCGGAGGGACACACCAGTGGCTGAGAAGGTGCTGGAGGACATCCACAGGCTGGCTAAGGACGGATTCGTGACGGGATTCGTCTGTGCCCGCATTCCTGCTGGCAAGCTTCTCTCGAATTGGATGCAGTCGAACATGGTTGATCACAGCCTTGGTGACCGCATCAAACAGAAGGGAATCTTGAAGACATTTCTTGTCCCTGCAGACCGTGTTGTGCGTCTTGTTCGTGACACAGGCTCTCTGACACCCAATTCTCGGTCATTGCTGCTGTTGGGTCCTCCCGGTATTGAGTCTCGACGTTTCGTGGTCTATATCGGTCCACTTACCAAGTCCGCCTCAGAGGCACATGTCGTTGCCCTCTGGACCCATCGTTTCTCTCCAGAGGCCTCGTCAGCAATCTTTATCCCCTCGAAACGAGAGCACGCTGAGGAACCTGTTCTTGACTACGTTACTCAGATGGAGCGCGACGTTGAGGCCGGGCTCCTAGACAGTGCCATAGCAAGCCAAGATGAGGGACTCTCTTCACTTTCAACCGGGGCCACACGTGATGCGGGCGGCATTGTTCTGTTGCATAAGGGGGATACCGAAGACATCGAGAAGATTGAGTCTCTGTTCCTGCGTTGGATTGGCCAGCTTGAGATTGTCCGAGGCATGCGGAACGCCATCGCTGTATTCCTCCAAGAACATGCTGGTAAGACCAGATTGGTAGTATGGGACTCTCCTCGTGGAGTTGTAGTGTCCTCTCTATCTTCGAAGCTACGTATTCCAGCACTTGTTCAACGGTACGCGGTTTCGGTGTGGTTCAGCAGTCAGGATGCAGATCGGATGGACGCGGATGCAATACTGCCAGCCAGCTCGTCCGCTGAATTGCAGTCACGGACCCCGGAGTCGTTAGAGTCAGATGCGGTCGCAATGCTGCAGAAGCGCTTGGATGCAATCAATGTCGAGCGCCTTCTGAGTATGATTGAGAATCTCGAGAAACGTGTTAGCCAACTGTCACCGAGATACGGTTCTGAAGACACTGGTGCGAAGGCTGGACGAGATGCTCTCGGGCAACTTGTGAAGAGACTATATGATCTCACCAGCCGGCTTGAGGAATTGGCCGACCGTCTAGAGCGGCTGGAGGCGCGTGCCGCGGAACTGCTTGGGGGAGGTGGGGCCGACGGATAAGGGCAGACTAAACTGGATTGAGGAGGGCGTCGCCAAGGTCGCAACGTTGGAGAGAATTGCCAGTCGACTTGAGCAACTCTGGGCAGCCGTTACAGCACTGGAAGAAACAAGTGCCTCTTCGAAACAGGGCCATGTTCTCTCTGGAGCGGAGATTGCAGAGGTCACACAGATGATAGACAGTCTGAACCGTAGCATGA
The DNA here is from genome assembly GCA_964609885.1 of uncultured archaeon. Taxonomy (GTDB): domain Archaea; phylum Asgardarchaeota; class Thorarchaeia; order Thorarchaeales; family Thorarchaeaceae; genus B65-G9. The sequence goes on along the minus strand of CAZSTY010000204.1, from coordinate 1,448 downwards.
CATCTCTAGAGCAGAGTCTGGCAAGACTCGAACAGAATATGAATGCCATCGACGAGTTACGTCGTGGGCGCTAGTCAGATGTTCCTGACGGCACTGAAGAGGTAGTTCTCAAAGTCGGCTGTGGAAATCTGTGTCATCCTGACGACTGACCCGTCAATCTCCTCAAACATACTCTTCGCGGTCTCGGTGTTGATATTGCTACCAAGTGCGAGGAAGTCAAGACGGTATCTCGTGTGTGAGGCAATGGCACGGAGGAAAGCACTCGGGTCCTCGTCGGGATCCTTCACAGAGTCGCCAATTACCAAGATCAGTGTGGGAAGGTCGTCGCCGAAGTCCTCCAAGAGTTCTGCCACTGCACGATATGCGTCGCTCATCTCAGTTCGGCTCGATGACTCTCTCATGGCGTCCAGAATGGAGTATATGAGAGAAACCTGTACCTCTTGGGATGAGAGGTCGTCCGAGAAGCTCGCATAATACTGCACACTCTCTCCCTTCTGGATTGAGAACTTCTCAGCCCTGTCAGTCACTGTGATGAGGCCCAATCTCCCTTCCGAGCGATTTGCGGAGAAACCTGCGAGTGCAAGCAGTCCCAATACTGCCGCGCCCTCGGCCCGTGTTACTCTCGAATCAAGGTCGTCGACGAACTTCTTGACCTCAGGTACCAGCTCCACCAGACTCGTAAGCCTGTGTCTGACTGAGTAGAGTGTCTTGATCTCTACATCGGTGGTGTCCATACCCGCGTCGAGTGAGATACAGAGAATGATGTTCATGCTTCGAAGCAGGATTCGGGGCACCCAGCGAATCACGGCGTCACGGAGTCGAGCGAGCTGTCCTTCGAAGAGCGGGGGGTCCGAGTCTATGAGCGTCGCCGTGATTGGCGTTCCAGTGAGACCCAGATGAGCCTGAGTTCCGATTCCAACCAGAGTGGGTCGCAACGATGAGACGATCTCCCTCTCATGTAGGTATACGAGGGCAGAGTCCTCGGCGGTGAGGTCGCCCCGGTCTGTGTGGAATGAGAAGACTGCTTTAGTGATGTCCTGAATTGTAGAGTCGTACCGAACAATATCGACTGAGGCACCATCAGTGAGTGAGAACAATGCACCGTCGCCAGCCGCCACCGAGATCTCATGTGGTTTCAAGTTTCTTCGTTCCTTGACGAAGCCTCCCCACCAATGCTTCGGGTCCGTGACGAGCACTAGGACCACATCATCATCGGCAATGCCCAATGTGTCCATATCGCTACGACACATTCCGACCCGGCCCGGTTCCTCATCTCCGACTCTCACACGGTAGTGTAGTGCAGAGAGTATTTCTCCGCCATCGCGCAGGCGCAGACATTGGACCAAGAAGTGACCGAACTGATTAAGGTGGGACGGCGAATCTAAGACGATTCCCCCCGAAGTGGCTGCCTTTCTAATCAACGTGGCATAGACATCTGCTCTTCTCAC
>CAZSTY010000203.1:0-3443 GCA_964609885.1 uncultured archaeon | reverse complement strand
AAAGCAACAGTCGCATAGAATTTGCTATGTGGTCTTGGGGGGCATCATGGTTCTGTCGTTCTTGGGCCTCATTTTGTTTGCTCAGAACACCATGATTGCCATGCTGATGGTGGGTGCACTATTTGCGGCAATGTGTGCCGCGGGTAGCCTTGGAATGATGGCTGACAGCGAGTATCGTATGCGTAGCACTCGTGTGGGGATGGTACGTGCTCGTGCGCGCTGGCCAGAGGCATATGATGACATAGAGCGGAGGGAGCGCCGTAGTCTTGCGCGCTCCACCTACGAGGAGGTCGATACTGCAGAGCTACGCCGTGTCGTGACTGCCCGTTCCTCGGGCAAAGAGGTGATTGTCTGCGGTACGGCTGCCACTACCTTCAGACAGGCTGCTCTCGACTATTGGGACTTCGACATCGATAGGGAGTCTGATTGGCTGGTAGAGGACGACCAAGGAAATGACATCAGTGACACACCACTGGGGTCGTACGGTGGTCTAGCGTTCTTAGCGGTTCGTGGTATGGGCGCGTCGGGAACCGACAGATCGCCGGGGTCGAGGGGCATCGATGCTGGAGTAGAATTCTACGACTGAAATTCGATTGGTACTTGGCAAGGTGAACGTAGTGCAGGTAAGCCTAAGACCCATTGCTGGAGTGATTCTGGTAGCAGCCATCTTGGTTGGTGTGTCCTGGGCTACCAGCGGGACTGGTCTACATACTCTTGTTGTGTCGGTCCTCACTCTCTGGATCATAGTGATGTTCTTCGTAGTTGCTGCTACGGCCATGTCAGCTGCTGTAGGACGCGGACGCTGGAGGAAGGCCGGTGTATTTCTCGAACATGATACCTCAGTCGTTCGGAGGGTGATTGAGGATGCTGAAACGCGAGAGGAATTGGTTGTTGTCGGTAAGCACAGCACGACATTTCGTGACGCTCTGCGACGCGACTGGCGGTTCACAAGAATCGGCAGAAGCGATTCGTGGCTGATCTTAGACCGACACGGCAATGACATAACTGATGCCGCCCTCGGCTTTCACCCTGACCGTGCGGTCATAGTGCTCAGAGATAGAAGTTCCTAGCCGCCTCAGTGGGGCCGCTGTTCACACGCCCACTGCCTCTCCCTATGTTTCACGAGCGGATGGTTTCTCCGTGTTTGAGAAGTGATATTTGGCACTGTGCATACTGAAAGTCGGGCTCACGCAGGAGTTCCGTTTGTGCACTACCCAAAGTGTCATATGCAGACCGCATTCCGCCCGGGGCCACAGGGACACGGACGTGAGGCTAGACTTGACCGAACCACTTGCCCAACTGAAGATGGCTCTACCACGCGAGGAATGGGCCAAGATACTCCGGATAGCTGACCCCAAGGTCCATGGTTTTCTTTTTGAGGCCATCGAGCTATGTCAGCCCGACGAAGTCTTCGTGGTGACTGATGACCCCTCTGACATCGGACGAGTACGCCAGATGGCAATTGAGCGGGGCGAAGAAACGCCTCTGGCCATTGAGGGCCATACGGTTCATTTTGACGGGTACTATGACCAAGCTCGGGATGTAGAGAACACCCGGTACTTGGTGCCAGCTGGTGAGTCCCTTGACCCTCACCTGAATCAGATAGATCGAGAGTCTGGCATCTCCGAGGTATTGTCCTTCCTGCGAGGGAGCATGCGTGGGAAAGATATGATTGTCAGGTTCTTCTCTCTTGGACCGACCAACTCTCCATTCTCGATTCTCACTATGCAGATCACAGACTCTTACTACGTCGCTCACAGTCTTGACTTGCTGTACAGGCCTGCCTACGAGCAGTTCACAGTGTCTAGGCATCTGGGCCAATGGTTCAGAGTGCTGCATTCGGCTGGCCGAGTAGTGAACAACATTCCGGTGGATGTTGACAAGCGGAGAATATACATCGACTATACCTACGACACTGTGTACAGCGTGAACACGACTTACGCTGGAAACACGGTTGGCCTCAAGAAACTCGCATTCAGACTGGCTATTCGTAAGGCCGACAGGGAAGGATGGTTGGCCGAACACATGTTCATAATGGGCGTCAAGGGGCCAAGCGGGAGAAAGACGTATCTCACAGGCGCCTTTCCCTCGGGCTGTGGAAAGACCAGTACGGCCATGGTGGCGGGAGAGAGTATCGTTGGCGATGACCTTGCGTACCTCAAACGGTTTGGAGACCGCATACGGACAGCGAATGTGGAACAGGGCATTTTCGGCATCATCCGCGGTGTTAACAAGGAGGACGATCCTGTCATATTCAGATGTCTGACGACACCGGGCGAGGTGATCTTCTCGAACGTACTTGTGCACAATGGTACTCCATACTGGCTTGGCGATGGTCGTGAGCATCCCGACTCGGGAATCAACTTCGCTGGCAACTGGCATAAGGGCATGATTGGGCCTGACGGAGAAGAAGTACCTGCTGCACATCGGAATGCCCGCTATACTATCAGGCTGTCCTATCTAGAGAACCTCGACCCGCACGCGGATGACCCGGAGGGTGTGGAGCTGGGTGGAATTGTGTATGGGGGACGAGACCCCGACACCTCTGTCCCTGTGTGGGAGTCGTTCGACTGGCAGCACGGGGTCATAACCATCGGTGCTGCACTGGAGTCAGAGTCGACAGCGGCGACTCTCGGTCAGGAGGGGGTTCGTAAGTTTCAGCCGTTCTCGAATATCGATTTCATCTCGATTCCTCTCGGCAAGTACATCCAGAATCATCTGGAGTTCGTACGCGATGTCACTCATGTTCCAAAGATCTTTGGTGTGAACTACTTCCTGAGAGGGCGTGATGGCGAGTACCTCAACACGAAGCAGGACAAGCGCGTCTGGCTCAAATGGATGGAACGGAGAGTCCACAACGAGGTTCCTTGCCGTGAAACCCCTATCGGCTTCATCCCTAGATACGAAGATCTCAGGCTTCTCTTCTCCGACGTTCTCAATCGGGACTACTCCGAGGACGAGTACGTGGAGCAGTTCACCATCCGGGTACCGCAACTCCTAGCCAAGATACATCGGATTGAAGAGATATATCGCTCGCGGGAGTCGATTCCGACTGTTCTCTTTGATACCTTGGCGGAGCAACGCAGACGGCTGGAGAAGGCGTCTGATGAGCATGGCGACTATGTTTCGCCGTTCGTTTTCCCAGAGCGATAGCGTCTGTCACTTTCGAACCGAACACGTACCAGAGTCAGGCGGATGACTCCCTATTCCGTTTGGCTGCTCTCCACTACGCGTACAAGGACAGAGTTGAAGCCCGGGGTGTGGCCAAAGGCCGTGTGCCTGTCCTGAGTGGAGATGTTCATGTTGCCGTCATGAAGCCACCAGCCGTCTGATGTCCATACAACTCGTGGGTCAATATCGTCCGTGAGCTGCAATTCCATCGCCCTCACAACTCCGTGCATAGACTCTGTGTCAACCAGTTGCCCATGCCTCAGACCAAGATG
>CAZSTY010000202.1:0-3453 GCA_964609885.1 uncultured archaeon | reverse complement strand
GCTCCATTCCAAACTAAAGGGGGTCGTAGGAGAGAACATTCCTAACTTCGCCGACACCCAGGTCAATCAGGTGGCAGAGGACTACGTGACTGGCTATACTGTACAAGAGCATGTAGACGCCGTCTTACGTGGCCTCACGCTCCTCCGTGATCTCGCACCGATGATACCGCTCTTCTTCTATCGAACTCTCTCCGTGTACACTGATACGAATCTTGTCGGATGGCCAAACGATACTAGGTCCGGAGCATTCAGCGTATGGACGCCGGTCAGTGTGCAACCAAGAGAGGGAAAGGAGAGCGTTCTGAAAGTGGCGGTCCTGCCGGAGTTCTTCACAGACTTCTTTACATCATTGAACCCGTTCAGGTCAGGCCATGTACTAGATAGTCACTGGTTATGGAAAGACCAGTTCAATCCGTATCTCCTCGTCTACGACACGCCCATCGCCACTGCACCAGACGGAAGACCCGTGCCGCGAGAGGCCACCTCATGGAGAATGGTGCTCCCCGGGATGGCACCTGATCTCGGAAACAACGAGTCACGCGCAGTCTTCATGAGCGACCAGAACGCGAACTTCACGGATGGAACGGGACTCTACGCAGTGGACTACAAGTTCACAATGGAAACCTATGCCAATCATTCGTTGATTCCTCAGGCGGGCGACTTTGTCAGGGTGCGGATAATAGGTAGCTATGTTGCGGCCATCGATTTCCGAGGCGTTGACGCCTTCTTGTTCAGGCGGTTGGGGGAGCTCCCCATCCTGCCCGAACACATCTGGCGAGGAAAGGATGTCATGTCATGGGAGCCCAGTATCGAGGAGACCATCGGCTCTGGACCCTACAAGGTCGAGTCGTACACGCCAAGGCAGTCGCTCGTGCTTGTGGCAAACCCCACATACTATCCGGAGATTGACACCGAACCACCAGAGTTGCTCTCATACACCGTCACCCCAGACGATCCGATCCCGGTTGTGACCGTCGAGCTGCGGATTCATCTTCACGACAGAAGCATTATCGACAGTGTGGTTCTGACCTACTCGTTCGACAGAGGATCAGTCAACTTCACAGAGTCGACCGAGATGGAGGAAACGCCGGGAGGGTACGTAGCTGAGATTCCAGCCCATCTGACAGCTACGTTCGTCGAGTACTACGTCAATGCCACCGATATCTGGGGCAACAGTGCCATTGTTCTGACCGGAGGTTACCGCCTCACAACTCACCAACAACAAGAGGGGCCAGATCCTCTACTGCTCGCGGGGGCGGTGGGGGCCCTAGGAATCGCTGTTGTCCTGCTAATACTTAGACAACGCAAGAGCTCGTAGACGTGTTCATTGTGAAGGTGTTCGCTTCGTGACATAGATGGCGGCCAGCACCACAGACACTCCCAGTCCGAGGACCACGACAATTAGAGGGCCGTACGATACTAAGGGGCTCACCGGCCAAATCTCGGCAAGGGCATCTCCAGCCTCTTTCCACGACTCCGCAATAGCTAGCAAATGGGCCGAGATCTCAGAGAGATCCTCATTGTGATTCATCAGTGCAGTGTGCAGGTCACCAGTAGAGTTGAACTCCTCGGCGATGGCTCTAAACGTGGTCGGAGCCAGTCCGCTTGAGGCGGTCACATTGCTGGGGTACAGTAGAGTCGCGTTGTCGGCAAGAGCTTGGAAATGGGGTAGGGCCTGCTGGGCAGCAGCCAAGAAGTCCGACAGGTCCGTATCTGCCATGAACTTGGGGAGAGAGTTCAAGGCGCACCGATAGGAGAGATACTGCAAAGTCATCTGAGCCTCGAGGCCAAGGCCAATGAACAAGAGTACAGCACTCTTGAACTGAACCTCGTTCTTCATGCCGTCGAAGACTGAGAGGTAGGTCTCAAGACCGTCAGCAGTCAGGTCAACGCTCATTCCACGAAATGCCTTCTCTCCGAACTGCCACATGTAGGCACTGGCACTTCCCGGCGCATAGGACTCACCCACCCCAAGAAGACGGTCGCGAAGATACGGCCCCAGCTGGCTGGGAATGTCCTGAACAGGTTCTAGGCCGGGTTCGATACGGATGCTGATATAGTACCTGTTCGACCACGCAAGATTCAGGTTTGTATAGCTTATCTGAGTGTAGTTCCCACGGCCGTCAGTTGGAAAGCCAAAGTTGTTTCCAAAGGAACCAACGCCGGGGTCCATGATCCAAGCAACGCCTGCAGTGTCATTGTAGCCCACTACGACAACAGCATGACCCGCACCAGTTACACCCTGATCGCGAAGCACGTCATAGTCTGACGCCGGAAGCCACACAGGGTCCACAGATATCAGGAGTGGGTATCCCCCGTCGATTGACTCTCGCATCAGGGCGAACGCCTCGTCCTGACCGTCAATGAGACCGACATTGATGCCTCTCTGCTCAAGATACTGAACTTGGTAGTCAACACCCTCGATGTCAGATCCAAAGTAGATCGAGTAGTTGAGGCCGTACAGCTTACACGCGAACACCACGGGGTCGATCTGCTGGTAGATGGCTCCAGGGAACATCAGCATTGTGTCGTTGTACTTGATATATGCAAAAGAGAATCCGATGCCAGACAGAGCAAAGAGATCGTGCATGTCAATGTCTGCTCCCGCGTACCGCATTGCAATCGTAGTGGCGGCCCAGTTACAGAAGCCATTCATCTCCTGCCAGACATAAGGAACGTCCTGAAGTAGCGTAGCATCCTCGGCAGGACTGAGATTCATATCCGAATTGATCTCAACCTGCGCACCTACGACTGGGAATGCTGCTGTGAGGAGCAGACAAACAAGAACCAGACCCTTCGTGTTCATAGGTCGACCTCAGCCACTCCCATGCCATACTTGACATAAGCATTGCGAATAGGACTCGCCATGTAGCGACGCAAGCAAAGATAAAATAGGCACACTTTGCGGGCGGTCCACTACTCATCGGTCCCACGAACACTACGAGGAAACCTCCAATGAACTACCATGTCGTCCTCACTCGACGCTGCAACCTGAACTGTGTGTACTGCCACGGCGGCGAGGAAACGGGGCCTCAGACTGAAGTCAAGTACTCACTCGACGAGTTGGAAGCATTCCTGAGCAAGGATGACGATGTGCAACTCATGTTCTACGGCGGGGAGCCCACTCTCAGAATTCCCCTGATGACTAAGATGATGGATAGGTTTCCAAAGGCACGGTTCATGCTCCAGACCAATGCCCTTCTGCTCCCACGGATTCCTGAAGAGTACGTGAAACGTATCCACTCAATACTCGTGTCAATCGACGGTCGGGAACATGTGACCGACGGCTACAGGTCGCAGGGAGTCTACAGGCGTGTGCTTGACAGCGTGCGATGGCTGGAGAGTATCGGTTATGAGGGGGACATCGTTGCGAGAATGGCTGTCTCCGAGCAGAGCGACATCTACAAGGAGGTCAGGCATCTTCTTGACCTCAGGAATCCCACATTCAAGCAC
>CAZSTY010000201.1:0-3455 GCA_964609885.1 uncultured archaeon | reverse complement strand
GCGTGTGGCCAGTGACTACCACATTCCTCGCACTACCGAATATACATGCCTAGACTTTTGCAGTCGGCGCAGCGCCGTGAGAAGGTTTTGTCTATAACTTATTCAACCTTGCGCCTCAAAGCACTCGGATGGCTCCTAGAACACGTGTTCTGTTAGTATTCGGAGGTGGTGGGGCCGCGGCGCTGCAGGATCACAGATGGTCGCGCTGGTGGTCAGGTACGACTCTCCACCTTGAGAAACGTTAATAACAGCCCCAATGTCCGAGGCTGCACGCGTCGAGCACTGGGCTTGACGACATTACAAAGATGGGTTGTCCTCGATGACAAGGATCAAGGCTGCAGCTCTGGTGTTGGCACTAACGTTCGTGATGCTGGCGGTCGTCGTTCAGCCTGCATCGGCCAGTCCGACAACGAGGCTGGACTCTCTCAAGACCTACATTGACGACCAGTACGACGACGTTGAGGGTGGCTATTCCCTAAAAGGTGAGAAACTCTCCCGCGGAGAGGCAACGTTCTCGGTCTTGGAGGCACTCAATGACCTTGGAGATCTCGCAGCCCGTCCTCCGCCGATCAACCTCACCATGACCAAGGAGTTCATCACGAAACTGCAGTGGACGAAGATTAACGAGAAAGATGACAAGTATGGCGGGTTCTCCAGTTTCATCGCAGGCATCCCGAGCATCCACGCTTCGTACTGGACGGTCAGGGCGTGGCAGGTGCTCAACCAACACAATGACTACATTGGCATGGAGAACGTCGAGATCAACGAAACCGCAGCTCTCGTGTACATCAACAGGACATTCACTGACGAGGGCGGTTTCGCAGCCAAGCCCGGCAAGAGCGCAGACCTCCTGTCAACGTATGAGGCTGTGTATCTGATCGACTATCTCGCCAGGGAGATTCAGGAGAAAGAGGACACCCCGTACACTACCACGGTCAACAAGTGGCTCAATCAGACAGCTGTCTTTGACTATATCCTGAGCTGCCGGAAAGACGACGCATTCAAGATGACAACCGACGCCAAGGTGACTGGAGTCACCGCAACAGCAGCTGCGATTCTCGCACTCGATGTCTTGAATCGTTTGAATGACCTCCAGGACCTGCAGAGTGTCAGGGACTGGATCTTGGACAGGCAAGTAATCACACCCATCGCAGACGAGTATGTTGGAGGATTCAGTGAGGGCTACAAGACGAACGACACCAACCTTGTGAGCACGTACTACGCGCTCTCGGCCCTCGACAAGCTCGGAGCAATTGACGGACATGTCAACACAAGTATCGCTATCGAGTTTGTCATCAACTGCCAGGCTGCAGACGGGGCTTGGGCTCTAACACCGGGTTATGAAGAGGGCGAAACAACTTACATCGGAATGGCCATGATGTCACTGAAGTTGTTGCACGGTGATGACATAAAGTCACTCCTGCTCGTGGAGGATCCGAACAACCCTGCGCCGCCTCTAATCGACTGGCGGCTCGGCCTCGTGATTCTGATGCTTGTCATTGCCGCCATCGCGGGCCTCGTCGGTCTCCGGCTTGACTAGCCAACATTCATATGCGAATCGTGGGCTCTCGGACACCACGCTGGGGGGCAACAACCCCCCGGGGGTGTCCCGATGTCCGAGTCATATGTCGAAGAGATCTCCAGATACAAGAGGGGCTTCGAGTGGTTCACACACCTTGCTGAGCACCGACTGAAGGGTAGGCCATGGCGAAGACTTGGTCTGTTCTCCTTCTATGATGCGCCCTACGTGGATAGCGACATTCTCTATCTCTCTCCAAAGCAAGTCATGCTGGTCATGGCCAAACTGGTGAAGAAGCGAGAGAACGGACTCCTGATGGTCGTAGACGCCATGGAGAAAGGGGACATGGGACTCAGCACAAGGCAAGGCTTCGAGCAGTTCATGGAGATCTTCGACTCCGTCTTTCCCGAGGCCAAGAAGTACTATTTCGGTCCCAAAGACTCGAATAGGACGTGGCTCCACGAGTACCCCAGCTTGAAGATTCCTCTTCAATGGCTCATAGACAGACCGAACATCTTTGCCGAGGTGCTCTCTGATGCCTCACCCGTTGGCGAGCTAGTTGGCCCAGGTGATGCTGCCTTCGAGGACATAGAAGGGATGAGAGAGGTGCTCATCGAGAAGCTTGGTCCTCCCTCGCTCACCGAGGAGGTCTTGGGAAAAATACGTAGCGCTGAGGCAAGCGAGTACGCGGGAGAGGCTGTAGGCCTCATGACTGTCTTCATCAGCCCAGCCACGGCCGTATCTCGCGGCGTCAAGTACCTAGGTAAGTTCGTCAGCATGGTCAAGGACAGAAGACGCCAAGAGGTGAGGGAGGTATACGAAGAGTGGCAACGACGTGTTGAAGAGAGCTATGCCGTGGAGAATCTCAGGAAGTTCTTCGACGAGGACCCGGAATACAAGAGTGGACTCGGAGAGAATGTTGAGAACTACAAGCCCGTACTGGTGATCTTGGAAACGAGAGGCACCCTCTACGACCTGTTCTTGCCCCTCGTTCTCAGGCAGCTCGTCGAAGAGGTGGGCTACCTACCACCCCACTTGCGGCCTCGTCGGGAACCAAGACCGGACGAGGACGAAGACCACATGGAGGCCTCTGCATCCAGTGATGACGAGATGGAGTACGAGGATCTGAGGGCTGATGACATCGAGGGAGATGAAACCGTGACCGGCGCACCCGATCCCGACGCCATAGAGATGAAACCAGTCATTGAGATGTCACGGGACGAGTTCGAGGGCAAACCCGAAACGATAATCTTTCTGGACGCTGCAACTCATCTCTCCAAGTTCACCAAGTCGTTCAACTTCGCTCTTGGTATCCCGGACAGGTTTCCGAACATCTCGGTGGCCGCCTCCTTCTTCACTGACCGCGAACATATCACGGAGACCCTCCAGAAGGGAGTGGAGGAGTACATGAAGGACTGGGCGTTGGTGTTCGACCTGCACCCCCATCTGTTTGATGTTGTGACGAGCAATCTGCCAATATCTAAGAAGGCTTGGCTCATGGGCCGGCTGCAGGAGTTAGAGAGAGTGAGGTCGGAGGGAGGTGTGGGTTTCCTAGAATACTACTCCTCAGACCTGATACCGTGGAAACTGCACGTCGTCGAGAAGCCAGAGAGAGGCATCATCAGTGAGGTCAAATCCTGGTTTCGGCGTTGGCACTAGTTCGCACGTCGGCCCACAAGAAATATAATAGCGGCCGATAAGAACCCGTGTTCAGCCCGGAGGCATCGCAGTTGAGCAAGGCAGACCTGACAAAGGCACGCGTCATGAAGGTTGAGAGTGGTAGCGTCATAACACTCCCACCCGAGTTTGTTGAGGGCATAGACAAGCCATACAGTCTGGTGATTCTAGTAAAAAGAGACGGGAATGTCAAGATCTACCCGGTTGATACTAACGAGGTACTGCACCTCAAACTGGAGATTGAGAAGTTGAGCAAGAG
>CAZSTY010000200.1:0-3467 GCA_964609885.1 uncultured archaeon | reverse complement strand
TCCGCCCAGCAACGGTACTGGGCTGTTGAACCTCAATGATGTTCCTCGCGGCGTTCACATCTGCGTGGAGCTCGCTACCGCAGTGAGGACAATAGAGGCAGTCCCTTTGATCATATTCTCCTACTCGCACTGCTTGAACTCCACACATTCCAGTACGAACACAATGGAGTTGACCTCCTGCGTCCCAGCGGCGGATGGTCTTTGTACACACACCAAGTCGACAAGGAGCAGCAGATACTGATAACATGATGGGGAGAGATGGTGGTGACGACATCAGTGAGCTGGTTGAGGAGATATGTATGATGATAGAGGATTGGAGGACGTTGCTGATGTCATGTTCATGGGGCGCCCTGGTCGTCAGTGTCCAAGATTGTCCAGATTATCCGGCGCTGTTCGTGACCCTCTGGGAGCACGGGCGACTCCTCTTTGAAACTGCAACCATTGCCAGTCCAATCCCAGTATTTCCGCTGGTCGGTCACGGTGGCACGAAGGCTCGCCCGAGAGGAGTGGATCTTGGGAGTTTCGTCTGGGGCGGCGGTTGCAACCATGCTGGAGATATCTAGAGAAACAGGTGGGAAACGCTGTCTTCTCACGATTCTTCGTTATGGCGCACCACATTTTTTTAGTCGATGAATAGACAAACTAGGAGATGAGTGTTGAAGCCACTGGCATTAATCGACCGGTACAATCCCTTCTTGGACCAACAATCACAGACTACGATTGCACGCTTGGTTTCCGAGGCCACGAACTATGGCGACTTCTTTGTTCGCCTTGCAAGATACGTGGAGAACAATGACATCGGTGAGGACATGGCGGTTGTTGCGGCAGAACATCTTTCTCTTGTTCGAGACCTGCGTTTCCGACCACGCTTTTCCCAAAAGCTAATGCAGTTCGAGTTGCCCGCACTGTATGTTGTGCTAGGCCAAGCGGCAAGTGGCCGACAGAAACCGCCAGCAGACTACATGAGTAGGATTGGACGGATCATCAACAGTGACTCTGACATCTGGCACAGGCACCAGGCCATTAAGCTGATGTTGTTGATAATGAGAGTGAGCGGAACTGTAGGTGAATGGAACCGGCTGGTCACACAGCTGCTTCAACTCGTACAACATCCTACTCTGCGCCCTTTCGAGGCACAGGCACTGAACTTCGTTGCGGGAGGCCATTGGATGCGGAGCGACTACTCATCTGCTCGTTCAATCTCCAATCAGGCAATTGAAACCGCCAGAAGACTTGACGACCCAGTATCGTTGGCGTGGTCGCTCAACATGCGTGCAATCTCCTATTCGCTGGGGGACGAGCACTCACCGCTGGATGACTATGAGGAGGCAAGAGCAATCTTTGAGTCCTTGGGAATTCAGTCTGCACAGGCAACTCTGCTTAATAATATGAGCGACTTCTTTATGGGAAGAGGCGAGTTCGAGAGGGCGATTGAGTGCGCCAGACAGGCCATCGACGTCATGAGAGCATATGAGCTGGACTACGTATATACTCCATTTGTCAATCTCGCATTCATCTATGCGGCACTTGGAAGATACGATGAGGCCATAGCGGCTGCGCAGGACGGAATTAATGCCGCTGAGAGACATGACGATACTGACACAGATGCGTATTTAGCAATGGCAACAGCACTTGCCCTGTCCGGACAGAGTGAGAGAGCACTTGAGTATCTTGAGAGAGGCGGAGAGATTGCTCTGAGAAGTGGCAAGAAGGATCGGCTTGCTGAATACTATCTTGCTAAGGGAATCGTCGAACTGGAGAATGGGAACACAAGGGCGGCTCTAGTCGCTCTGCGACGCGCACTTCAGCATGCAGAAGATGGTGGCTCAGCCACATCGCTCCTGAGAGTGCTGTTGAAACTTGCCGAGGTTGAGGCTGCGCTCTACGGTGAAACTGGGGACATGAAGTACGCTGCGGATAGTGGTACTGCACTTGCGCAAATCGAACTCATAGCTCGCGAACAACAACTCCCGAACCTTCTGGTACAGGTTCTCCAGATACGGGCCGAGATTGCGGTCTCACAGGGAGATGTTTCAAGGGCGCGGGAACTCCTGCAGGAGGCGTCCAAGATATGCAGAACCGCAGATCTCAAGACACAGGAGAGGTCCGTGAGAGAGGCGATTGAAAGACTTGGTCAACAACAACAGACATCCAAGTCGATATTCGCACGAATACGAGGCATGTTGCGACGTACGGCGGTTCCGTTTGCCATGTCCCGGAAGACGCCCTATTCGGTGCTCGGATGTATTGTCCTGCTCAGCAGCGTTGGAATTGAGATCTTCTCAGAGTATCTTGACGACCGCCTTGAGAGTGACCCGTCACTGGTGGCAGGACTGATCTCTGCAATGTCCAACTTCACACGAGAACTGCGACGAGGCGCGACTGGTGAACTGCAGTCCATCGTCCACCAAGACATTGCTGTGCTACTGGAACACGGAGAACACATCACCTGTGCCCTACTGACAGATCGTGAGACCTACGATGCTCGCAGGCTTGAACGCCGTTTCGTTGAGGAGGTGGAACGTAGATACAGTCCCGCGCTCGTGAACTTCGACGGTGACGTGAGGCAATTTACAGGCGTGAGGGACGTATTCAGGTCGGTGATCATTGACAATCTGAGGCACTAGGGAGCTGCCTTTGGCGGTAAGGCAGGCACTCAGGTAGGTCTGAGGGTTTCGCGTGGTAATCTCGGAAACTGATGGCCATTGAAACCTAGCTTGGAGCGGTCGTAGAACTATCACTCCCTCAAACTATGGAGACCACTTGTCCTTATGATGTCCACTGCCACGATTGCAATCACAAGAAGATCAGGCCATATCCACATCATAAGCTCAAGCAAGCTGTTGACGAAGACAATTCCATGAAGAACTGGGAATGTCAGCAGTATCACATTGGAGAGTGAACACAAGATGATGATGCTGAGAGTGGCTAGCGATCTCATCCAAAAGCGACTCGTGTCCTCCATCCAGTGTTTCCTGTAGAGGAAATACATCACACCTAGGAGGAGAATGATGCAAGTGAAGAGTGGGAAGTATCTCACGATAATCGTCATGATGAGGAACATCTCTCTTGACTCTCTATTTCTTTGAGCCATGATTATATATTCAACATTGAATTTTCGGTAGCTTTCATCTAGGAGGCGATCACTTAGACATGGTCAACTGACTAATTCAAACAGATGAGCATTATCAACAAACAAGAAGAGCAAGCATTGCGAGCCATAGACAGAAGAGGAGAAACAGGATAAGACTCCTTGGCCACGTTCTCTGTTGCCCAAATTCGCCAAGTTGCTCCTCCAAGTCAACCAACACGTAGCGCATCACGTTGTTTGTGCCCACAGTTTCAACTATTGTCTCAGGCGATAGAGTTCGAGAGCGCTCGGTCGCACGACGAGCCGTGATCTCCATGGCGAGTCAAGAGAATTTTCGACGAGGCTATGCGAAGGGGCATTACTGAGGGACTACATC
>CAZSTY010000199.1:0-3469 GCA_964609885.1 uncultured archaeon | reverse complement strand
TGCAGATGTGAACGGTGATGGCCAACTTGACATTGTGTTCACGATTGACTTGATGTACGTCCGAGCCGTCAACGGACTGGATGGTTCTCTGCTATGGACGTTTGATGTGTATTCATCATTTGGTTTTGTCAATCATGTCCTAGTCGCCGACCTCGATGACGACAGAGGAATGGAGGTGGCCATATCGACCCTCACCAGCGGAGTCATGTGCCTCAATGGTGAGGACGCCTCTGTTCAATGGGTTCATATGATCACGGACATGTAAAGCTATGGTCAGTACGCCCCGGCCGTGGGAGACGTCGACATGGACGGTCGGCTGGACTTGGTCGTGCCGTGCTTTCCGGATGCCAATAATCTATGTGATATCCCCAAAGGAAACCGGCCATGTCGTGTGCTGGCAACCTCGTGGTGGTGCCTCGGACTTTCATAACACGTTTGCTGTTGGCGACATCGACTCGGACTTCGATGGCCTACCAGATAGCCTAGAGGTATCACTGGGAACCGACCAAGTGAATGCGGACACGGACAATGATGGCATTCCTGATTCATGGGAGCATCGATGGGGCTACAATGCCAGCAGTTCCGTCGTTCCTGCAGAGGAGTTGATTCGTTACAATGCGATTTCAATAGTCGCGGGGGCCTCTCTGGTGCTCGCGATTGCAGTCGCATTTGTGATTCTCAGAGTGAAGTTCCATATTGATATGAGAAGATGGAGAAGGCCCACAAGTCACGAACAAGATGTCAGTGCTATACCTTCGGCATAAGATCACTTACGACCATTCGACGAGTGTTCAATGACCTTCTTCATAATCCTGATGAGGGACCTTATGTCATCATCACTCAGATGGCGGACAGAGTCCTCCACGGATGCTAGGGCCTCACTTCTAAACCTCTCGTGAGCCTGGCGCCCGGTCCGGGTCAGCTCGATTATGACTTTCCGGCGGTCCCTCTCAGAATGATGCCGTTCGACTAGGCCACGACTCACAAGCCGGTCAACCACCCCAGTGGCAGTGCTCGCCGCAATTGTGAGGCCATTGACTATGTCCTTCATGCTGCAGCCATCAGACTCTAGGATTAGGTCCAAGACCATGAACTCTTCCAACGAGAGGTCTTCGCTTGCAAAGAAGGACTTCATTCGACTCAATCGCCTGAGTGTCTCTACGAAGTCGTACAGCAGCTCCTCACGCTCGCGATCCATCGTTGGTCCTCACGTCGCTCTGTCATCCACTCGAAAAGATGCCACTTGTGGTGAAACTATTCTCCAAATAACATCTTCCATCCTTTCATCCTCGAATATTTCGTTACCGAAATACTTATGACGGTATGCTTGGCAGTGCCTGCCATGAGAGTACTCGTCACTGGTGCATTCGGCAACATAGGGTCAAACACAATCCCCCAGTTAGCCGAGAGAGGCTATCAGGTGAGATGTTTCGACCTCCGAACAAAGAGAAACGAGAAGACTGCCCACAAGATCGCCAAGCGATATCCAGTCGAGATCATATGGGGCGACATTCGTTCAGAAGATGACGTTCGGAGAGCAGTGCGTGACATCGACTATGTTGTCCACATGGCCGCAATACTGCCCCCGATGTCTGAACAGAATCCTGACTTGACATGGGAAGTGAATTTTGGAGGGACCGACAATATTGTCAGCGCTGCAGAGGAAATGGGGAGTCTGTCAAAGTTCATTTACACGAGCTCGATTGCCACGTATGGCCACTCTACAGGCCGAGGGCCGCCCAAGACAGCCAGTGACCCACAGGTTGCCATTGATGCGTATTCAAAGAGCAAGATTGAGGCAGAGAGAAGAGTGAGAGAGAGTAGTCTGCCCTGGACTGTTCTTCGCCTAGGGGCGGGGATATCTGTTGACCTTGAGTGGCTGGGACGATCAATGAGTGGCGAGATGTTCCACATCCCCCTTGAGCAACGCATGGAGTTCGTGCACCCAAAAGATGTAGGGCTAGCGATTACAAATGCCCTCTCTGCAGACACGGTCGGGAAGATATTACTCATAGCTGGTGGCGAGCGCTGCAGGATGACCTACCGCGAGTTCATGGAGAGAACGCTTGAAACGCTAGGTATTGGGATGCTTCCAGACTCGGCGTTCATAGTACCAAAGTCGGATGAGGACTACTATCACACCGACTTCATGGACACCTCTGAGGCACAGGCGCTGCTCCACTTTCAGACGAGGACACTGGACGACTACCTCGACGATCTGCGTAAGGAACTTGGCTGGCGAAGAAGAGTCATGCCACTGGTGAGGTGGTATGTCCGGCGCAGACTGCTAGCGTCATCTCCGTACTACAGGCGTTAGAGCGAGCGACCTCGTACGCCGACAACATTCGTACGTGTGCATGCCTCCCCACGGCAGACGATATTTATCACACAACGCCATTCACTCTCGTGGAGAGGAAAGTTGACGGACACGGACGTGATTATAGTTGGTGGAGGCCCAAGTGGCTCGACTGCTGCACGGCGACTGGCTCAGGCCGGAATCAGTGTCACACTGCTGGACAGGGCCGCATTTCCTAGGCAGAAGCCCTGTGCTGGTGCAATTAGAAACGAGGTCAGCGCGACTCTCGATTTCGATATATCGGGTGTGATTCAGCGAAAGATCTCTGGTCTTGCAATAGTATCTCCATCGGGAATTCGAGTGGATTGTATTCCCGAGGACAGATCAAAGCCGGGGCACACAATCATGCGCGAAGACTTCGATCATCTACTACTGAGGAAGGCAGAGGAGGCGGGGGCAGTAGTCCAAGAGCAATGCAAGGTTGTCGAGGTGTCGCAGGACTCGGCCGGCGTGACGGTCAAGACCGAGGATGGGAGAGAGTTTCGAGGCCGATTCCTAGTGGGGGCAGATGGCATCAACAGCATAGTCGCGAAGCAGTTGGGGTTCTATGAGAGGTGGAGCAGCGACTCAACAATGGTGGCTATTGAGATTGAGGCAGAGGTCGAAGCCGAAAAGGTACATGAGATCTGCAGAGATCCTACCGGCTACGACACAGACATCTTCTTCCTCTACTTTGGCGACGTGCCTCACGGTTACACATGGTGCTTCCCCAAGAAGACACATCTGAGTCTCGGCGTCTGTTGTCGCCAAGACAAAGCCAAAAACATTCGTGCGGCATACCAGAGATGGTACGAGCGTTTCGTAGATGAGCATCAGATTGAGCCCAAGATAGTTTCAGACTCTGCAGCACGGTTCCCCGTCAGACCGAGCCCCACCCTCATGAGGGGCCGTACCCTTCTGGTCGGAGATGCGGCAGGGTTTGTCGACTCGTTCACAGGAGAGGGAATCCCGTATGCAATCAGATCGGGGATTGCAGCTGCGGAGGCCCTCACGAGGGCAGTGGAGAAGAATGATGCAAGAGGCCTCCAACGATATGTCGAACTGTGCAAGAAAAACATCCTCAAGGATCTCAAGGTCTCAGACTCGATGGCAAAGATGTTCTACAAGAGCACC
>CAZSTY010000198.1:0-3483 GCA_964609885.1 uncultured archaeon | reverse complement strand
TAGATCATGACGGACATCGTGCAGAGTTACGCCGAGGGGAACGAAAAGATCCTACAAGAGAAGTATCCCATTGCTGATGCCGTGTTGACTAGCTTGGTGAGGACGACTCCCAGCCCGGTCGAGGCCCAAGCCTACCGAGTGGCAAGATTATGGAGAGAGAATCAGGACACGCCATTCGTCAATGCTCTCAAACGCTGCGACAGAACCGGGCCGTGTGTGGTCGTAATCTCAGATGTAAGACCAGATCGGCACGCGGGCACCATTGCATCAGGAAGAGTCTTTGCAGGCGTGCTAAGACGTGCCAGACCGCTTCGCAATCTGCGAACGGGAGAGATTGGCAAGACCCTCCAAGTGGGCATAATGATGTCAAGGTCAAGAGTTGCGCTTCCAGAGGTGCCATGCGGAAACCTCGTCTTTCTCACCGGTCTGAAGGGAGTCATGATAGGTGACACACTTGTTGACTCCGACGCGACACACGCCGTGCCCATGGTGGCGCTTCAGTATCCCACCGAGCCTGTCGTCACGTACACGATAGAGCCGGTTCGCCTGAGCGAGCTGAGTACCATTCAGGAGCCGATTGCCGAGTTTGCAGCCACCGATCCCTCTCTGGAGTTTACAGTCAACCCTGAAACGGGCGAGATGCTCCTGTCAGGAGCCGGAGAGCTGCATGTAGAGATAGCCGTAGAGAAACTTGCAAGGCAGGGCGTAAACGTCACGCTGGGGAAACCCATGGTAGTCTTGAAGGAACAGATGACTCATGACGGGGAGAGCTGCACAGGCGGTTCAGATCGTACGAGCAGATTCGTAGTGAGAGCCCTTCTGACACCAGACGACTACGAGCCACAAGAGAATGTCACCGTTCTTGCCGCGGATCATCGCTCTGGAAACTATCTCATCGACAGGTCAGGAACCATCGACCCTCTGAGTGAGGTGGCTGACTGGGTGAGAGAGGCATTCGTGACACTGGTACGGAACGGACCGGTGGCTGGGGAGAGAGTTCGGCGGCTGACACTCGTCATCGAAGATGCAATCATCAGGGTGGAGGCCCCTGAAACTTCTTGGCGGGACGTGACGCAGCCGCTGCTGGAGGCAGCCCGGGCCAGCATGATGAGTGGGGATCCCTTACTTCTGGAGCCATGGACACGGCTTGAGATTACGGCCCCCGAGGAGTACGTGGGAGTGGTCACCTCAATCTTGGCTAGACGGAAAGGTCGCGTGTTGAGAGTCGACTCTGAGAGAGGGCTCTATAAGATCGACGCTGAAATACCCGTTCGGGAATCGTTTGGTCTAGCGGGGGAACTGAGGACGGCCACCTCCGGATGGGCCACATGGGGAGCCAAGTCAGGGGGATTCAGACCAGTCAACGCACACCAAGGCTAGCGCCGCATGTAGTACCTACGGTTCATCTGTTCGCCCAGGAGGGCAAGAATCCGGCGCTCCACAAGTGCCACAGCATCCATCATTCTCAGGGCACGAGATATGTTGGAGAATACTGCGTTGAGATAGGGCTGTGTCTGTATGTTCTCCGACTGCTCAATCATCTGAAGGTACGCCGTCGTGATCTTGATGAGGCCAACCCAGTCCTCGGTGAGTATGAGACCGAACTGCTCTGCGTCTTCGAACTCCTCGCTTGTGTGCGTGTGAGGGGACTCAATATCGGTCCCGAAGAGAGCTTCCAACGCGTGAACGAATCTGAACAATACCACTGAGAGAGACTGGGCCGTGGCACGGATGAACTCGGCTGCCTCCGGAAAGTCCACCGAAACTATCTCGACCGCACGAAGTTCAACTGCTGCATCATACAGTCCAGCAGCAAGGGTCTGGAAGTTCCTATTGGAGTAATAGGAATGAATGGCCGCCCCCAGTGCGACTTGTCCCTTCCAATACTGGGCAAGAAGTGGGTCTGCATCAATGACTTTGTCATCGATTGGATTCCGAATCTCGATGAACAGACCCGATGCCAGTGCCTCTTGATTGCGCTTGGCGGTTGCAAGTGCTGACATGAGACGGGCCACCGGCGACAGTACGGTTTCGGACTCTGCGATCTCCCGTGACACTCGTTCCAGTTGCTCCCAATTGCGTTCGAGGTAGGGAACAACCATCTTCGGACCGACGATGAAGGGCATCGCCTCGTGAGTGGGGGTTTCATCCAACATCTTGACTATGTCATCGAAGAGGCGGAGGATTCTCTCAGGAAGCGTGACACCGTGACGGTGAGTCATCCATACAATATCGTAGACCGCGATGGCGACCTCAACAAAGGCTCGGTCATCTGTGGGAAAGAGAGGGACGTACTGAAGCAACGTTTCGCGGAGCGTGGAGTACAATGATGTATCGGCAGAGTCCGATGACCGCAACTGTGATAGGCCAAGTCCAAGCTGGGACCCCAGCAGCTCAATTGTAGAAATCCGCCCCTCTTTTAACAGGGATTTCCGCAGTTCAATCGCACGTTCGAATGCGGCAATACCGATGTCCCAGAACTCGTCGGACTCAGAAACGAGACAAATCCAGCCCAGAGCATTGTCGCAGCGAGATTGCTCAACCCTGCTGTCTCGGCCGCGATCCTCCAAGTCCGCAATGACAGACATGGCGCGATTCATGTACTCAATGGCACGCTGAGTGTTGTCGTGATTGCCCAGGAGCCCGTGTGCGAAACCCAATCCAGCAAAGCACTTGAACAACATCAATGACTGGTCGGGCGAGCGGTCAGGGATGTCCTCAAGAACATCAAGCGCCGACCTGAACCTTGACAGCGCCTCTTGAACACCCTCTCTCCAGCCAGTGCTGAGGATACTTGACGCAATGGTCAGGTAGGCGGCCCCAAGTTCGTCTTTCTCAATCAGGCCAGCAACAACCGCGTCCGAGTAGAGAGCTGTGGCGCGATCGCTGAGGGAACGAGCTATGAGATGGTGAACAGCATCGTCACGAGTCTCATTGACACTGAGCTGTAGGGTCAGAGCCGCCAGCTTCACTGTGTCCTTGTCCTTGGTCGCCCGGTCTATCAAAGGTTGAAGAAGCTCTCTACATTCCTCATAGAGGCCAAGTTCCGTCAGGACCGCGGCCTCGTCCAGAGATACCTCAAATTCCAGCTCGGTCAGGCCCAACTGCCCCGATATCTTCACCAAGCGGCCCAATAGAGCCTCTGCACACTCGAACAGCCCGTTTTCCAGCAATAGAGTCGTTAGGTAGTGAACCTCATGTAGTGCAAGCCGAATCGACGGTTCGTGGCCCCTGTCATGAATGGCATCTAGGACGAGAAGAGTTTCATCAGCAAGAAATGGTAGCAGTGGACGCAGGTTCAAGTCTAGGGCGGTTCCCATTGACTGAGCAAGCTCACCAAGGATGTCAAGAAGACGGGGGATGGCCTCCTTGTCCGGCAGAAGCTCAGCCTCGTTACGCCTGTACGAGTTCGTATAACGAGTTTCCAACAGCATGAGCATCTTCGGCAGCGCCCTATTCTCGGAGAAGGAGAGTCTGACCGTG
>CAZSTY010000197.1:0-3491 GCA_964609885.1 uncultured archaeon | reverse complement strand
CGTGGAAGTACGACAGGCGGCAGCATGGGCACTGAGCAGAATCTCTTCGCCACAATCAATACCATGCTTGCTCGCTGCACTTGAGGATGCTCACAGTGATGTTCGTGACTGGGCAATCAGAGGACTCCGTGATATGGATGACACAAGAGCTCTGCAAGGTCTTGCAGAGGCAATAAGGCGGGCGGAACCAGAAGAGCAAGTCCGACTCATACGACTTGTTGCCGAGAAACGTTCTGAGATCATTCAACGCGCAGTGACCGAGGCACTGGAGTCACCATCGGTTGATGTGAGGCGTGAGGCGGCTTGGGCGCTGAGTGTCATGCCATACCCACCAGCAGCCACGAGCCTCCAAGCCCTATTGGACGATGATGATGTACAAGTGCGGAACCACGCTCGAAGAGCACTGATGCGACTGGCGTCAATGGACTCATCGGGCATACTCTGACCGAACTCTACATCATGCCATGATACAGCCCGCCATCGATGAGCAGGAGTGCACCGTGAATGTAGCTTGAAACCGGACTCAAAAGAAATGCACAGACTGCTCCGAACTCATCTGGCGTGCCCATACGACCTAGCGGTATTTGCGCAACAATCTCGCCCTCGCGGCTGGGGCTCTTTGCGAGGAGTTGCTTCACACGGTCCGTGCGAACCCAGCCAGGGCATACAGCGTTCACGCGTATGCCCATCGGTCCAATCTCTCGTGACAACGTGCGCATCATGCCGACAACAGCTGGACGAATCGCATTTGACAGGAGAAGATTGTCGATAGGCTCCTTGACCGAGATTGATGTGTTGTAAAGAATAGATGGCGACTCTGCCACCTTTAGAAGCGGCAGTGCCTCACGTGTCAGCCGGACAGCGCTCATCAATGTGAGCTCAAACGCAGCCTGCCAGTCGTGATCTGAGAGTGATTCGAAAGGCCCCGGTGGAGGACCGCCCGCATTCACAAACATCCCATCAAGAGCACTGTATGTTTCTCGGACGTGCTCCATAAGACGCACAATGTCATCGACCCGTGTTACATCGGCGACAACATACTCGCCCCGATCCCCTAAGGCTGTTACAGCCTCTTTCAGTGCATCTTCATTTCGGCTGCAGATTATGACGTTCGCGCCCTCTGATGCGAGGGCTCTCGCGACACCAAGACCCAGTCCCTTAGATGCGGCCGTCACAAGTAGGGTCTTCTCTCTCAACTGTAAATCCATCGGCTATCCACCATTACACTATGCAGCACGCACAACTATTTCATTTCTGCGCCGTGGACAACCATTTCATTCGGCGCTAGTCATGATGCTTCGTTCTGTTCTGGCTCCAAAGCGTACCTCCAGATGAAGAAATGCGGCACTAAGTCGGTGAAACTTGTCTTGAGCCTTAAACTCACCAACTCCGAGAGCATTCAGAGCCTTCTCGACCTTCGATGGTGTCAGACGCTGATTCTCTCTTGAGCTAAAGGCAATGACGACCCGCGGCTCATCGAGATCGGGCATTCTGAACACAGAGTGGCAGATTATGCCTCTCTCACGTAGTCCAGACTTGATCTTAGCCTCTATTGCATGCATCTCGATTTCCTCAACTGCATCCTGCGCACATGGCGTTAAGACTCCAAGTAAGAGTGGGGTAATACCTTGCGGGATGTAGAAAGAGTGGTCGGGACGGGGGGATGTGTTCCGCTTTGGGGAAGCCTCAAAGCGATTGAACCCCCAACCCACGGATCTACAGTCCGTTGCTCTGCCAGACTGAGCTACGTCCCGACCTATGTGGGGGGTCATACCCAGAGTATAGCGACTCGGTTCTTCGGGGGTGTAAATAAAAGCATTACTCAAAGTTCAGCTCCGACAATGAACCTGTATTGTCGTAGTCACCATACCAGATATAAGCTGACAAGTCGTTGGCAACGGGAGTTGCGATGACAGGACGAACATGCAGTGTTGAACGAAACAAGAGCCGGTGCACGTGCTCTTATCCGGGCTGTTCGAGAAAGGGGTATTGTTGCGACTGTCTCCAATACCACTGGAGCCACAGGGAGTTGCCCGGTTGTCTCTTTCCCGAGGATGCAGAGAGAACTTACGACAGGTCGCTCGAGTATTTCATCAAGGTCTGGAGCGAAAAACTTGGCATGATCTAATTAAGTGAAGAGTTGATGGCGGGCGCGCCAGGAGTTTCGCTCCGCCAAGCTGCAAGCGGAGTTTCGAACCTGGGACATCCAACTCCGAAGGCTGGCGCCCTATCCAGACTAGACTACGCGCCCATGCCAAGACGAGATGTTGCCACTCTGCTCTTAAGGCCTTCTATGTTGTCTGGTGGCAAACAGTGGCTGAGGGCTTGGACATCTTTGGCCAAGAGACTGTCCAGCGCACATTCAACATTCATCCAAACATCCTACGCATCTTTTCTTCGTCTGGCTGCTCAATAACTCCACGATCCGTGATGATTGCAGTTATCAGGTCCGGTGGAGTGATGTCAAACGCAGGATTGTACACCTTTGCCGTAGGCACTGTGATATACTGGCCGTTTATCATCCGCACCTCGTCTGGAGATCTCTCCTCAATGATGACATCATCCACATCTGTGACCATATCTATTGTGGAAGTGGGAGCGGCCACGTAGAAGGGGATGCCATGGTACTTGGCGGTGATAGCCATGGTGTATGTTCCAATCTTGTTCGTGACATGTCCGGTTCTGAGTATGCGGTCGGCACCGACAACACAACAATCCACTCTCCCCTCGCGGAAGACGGTTCCAATCATACCATCTGTTATTAGTGTGGTGTCAATCCCATCCTCCATGAGCTCAAAGACCGTCAGTCTTGCGCCCTGTTGCCTTGGACGTGTTTCTGCGGCATAGACTCGAATGTTCCCGTATTTCTCGTGAGCGACACGAATCACGGCACCGACTGTACCCAGATGGACTGTGGCAAGGGATCCCGCATTGCAGATAGTCTGGATCGTGTACCCAGGTTTGATTAACGGGAGAGCGTTCTCACCAATCCGTCTGCACATCCGAACGTCCTCTTCGGCAATCTCTTTGGCCTCCTCTATTAGCCGGCTGACAATCTCCTTCACGGTGCCCTCTGTTTCACGTGCCACACGAAGCATCCGAGCTGTTGCCCAAGTCAAGTTCACAGCCGTCGGGCGGGTATTCAGAGTCCTTGCAGCATCCTCGAGAGACTCTAGGAGTTCTTTCTTCGTTTGAGCATTGCTCTCAATTGCCGCAAGCGCCATGCCCATTCCGGCAGCTGCTCCAATGGCAGGAGCTCCCCGAATCTCCATGACCTTGATAGCTTGAGCGATTCGCTCATGGCTCCTAGTTTCAATGAACTCGACTCTTAGGGGGAGCTTGGTCTGGTCTACCAGCCTTACACGATTGTCATCTAGCCACTCAATCGTCCGAAACATTGTCAAGACCTCGTATATGCTCCGCCAGCACATCTTGAAGGATGCTAATAATCTTGCGAGATACTGCTTCGACTTCAGGAGTCAGGCCCTCTC
>CAZSTY010000196.1:0-3506 GCA_964609885.1 uncultured archaeon | reverse complement strand
GGGCGGTGGTCACTGAGAACACAGTAATCCCTCCAAACTCACTGGTCCTTGGTATTCCGGGAAAGGTGGTCAAGGAGGTACCTGAAACCCTCAAGAATGCCTTCGCCATAGGTGCAAAGTCCTACGTCGAACTGGCCAAGATCTATCGATTGCAGTCGGATGAATAGCTCCGAGCGTACGCGGCGGTCTTGCGGCTAGTCCTCGACCGCCAAGCATATTAGGTCGACCTGAGGGGCGCGGGCCCGTAACACGCAGGACAGTGGAAGGCATGGATCTGATACTGGGCTTCATCATGATCATCGGGCTGAGCCTGCTCTTCGCAGGGGTTCTCCTGTTGCTTGGCAGGTCGGTTGCGCCTCCAGCGCGCCACACTGGTGCTGCAGTGGAGTCGTACGCCTGCGGTGAACCAAGCTTTCTTGGCGGTAAGGTGCAGTTTCATCTTCAACTGTTCAACTATGCCCTGTACTTCATGCTCTTTGACATCATTGGATTCATGCTGTTTCTATCGTGGTCCAACCCTGGGATAGTGGTCACAGTGTATCTTCTTATTGCACTGGTTGCGGCCGCGTACGTGTCAATCTCCCCGCAGAACGACTAGGAGGGACTATGTTTGGGATTCCTCAGACGACTCGTGGATAAGGCGAAGATTAAGTCCCCGTGGGTCTTCCACTTCAACAGTGGGGGTTGCAACGGATGTGACATTGAGATAATCGCGGCGCTCATGCCACGCCTAGACCTCGAACGATTCGGCGTCAAGCTTGTGGGCAGTCCTCGCCATGCCGATATTATGCTCTGCACCGGTCCTGTGACGGAGCAGATCAAGCCCCGCCTGCAGAGGATCTATGAGCAGATGGCTGAGCCGAAGTACGTCGTGGCAATCGGTTCGTGCGCCTGTAGTGGCGGCGTGTTCCGAGGGGCCTACAATGTCTTGGGCGGTGTGGATCAGGCCATTCCCGTGACTGCATATGTTCCGGGTTGTCCTCCGAAGCCCTCCGCCATAATGTACGGCGCTTATCAGCTGTTGCAGGTGCTCGCTGAGATCATGGGGGTTTCTCCGAAAGAGCTTGCGCCCGACTTTCAGGAACCACCTACTCCAACGGTCGATGTTGCAGGAACTGACGCGGAGGTGGCACAGACATGAGTAGTGCTAAGGCTGAAGTGACTGAGCGTCGTCCCGCCGAGAGGGATGAGCTTCACAAGAAGGAATACGAACTGCTAGACACAATCCTGCAGGACATGGCAGATGCGGTCGTGGCGGAGGAGTGTTACGTTCATGTCCAGCCACGTCGTGTGTTTGTCCGTGTGCATCCTGATCGACTCCGCGATTTCATTCGGTATATGCAACGCGAACATGACATGTGGCAGGTCAGCACACTCTCTGGGCGCGACCTCGGAGAGGAGCTACAGGCAAACTATCATTTCTTCCTGAATGACAAGAAGATTGCAATCACGATTAAGGTGAGCGTGCCACGTGACAAGCCCGAGTACCCGTCCATCACAGACCTCGTTCCCGGTGTGGACTTTGTGGAGAATGAGATTCGCGAGATGTTTGGAATAGTCCCCGTCGGACATCCGAATCCAAGAAGATGCGAATTGCCCGAGAACTGGCCCGGTGAGGAGTATCCTCTTCGAAAAGACTGGGCCGACCCCCGCGGTCTGATGAAGCGTTCTAAGACAACTGGCCCCAAGCCAAAGGAGGAACTATAGATGACCAGCACTAACAATCGAACTGTTGTGATTCCGCCGAGGGTGACCATACCCATCGGTCCACAGCATCCCGCTCTGAAGGAACCTGGGATGTTCAAGCTCACTGTAGAGGGTGAGCTGATAGTGGATGCAGAGGTCAACATCG
The DNA here is from genome assembly GCA_964609885.1 of uncultured archaeon. Lineage (GTDB taxonomy): Archaea > Asgardarchaeota > Thorarchaeia > Thorarchaeales > Thorarchaeaceae > B65-G9. The sequence continues at coordinate 1,654 of CAZSTY010000196.1, read as the reverse complement.
GCTACAATCACCGTGGCGTTGAGAAGCTTGCCGAGTCTAACACTCACATTCAGAACCTGTACCTCCTAGCGCGTATCTGCGGAATCTGCTCCGCAACACACAATGGGAACTATGCTCAGGCCGTAGAGTTCGCGGCTGAAGTTGAGATTCCAGAACGAGCCAAGTACATCCGCACTCTGGTCTGGGAGTTGGACCGGATTCACTCTCATATTCTCTGGCTTGGTGTTGCCTTTCACGAAGTGGGTTTCGACACCGCGTTCATGTATACTTGGCGCGATCGCGAAGTCGCAATGGACATGCTGGAGAGCATCTCGGGCAACAGAGTTCATCATGACATGAACACCGTGGGCGGCGTGCGCCGGGACGTTCCCGACGAACTTGTGCCCAAACTGCTCCGTGGCTTCGACAAGCTCGAGGAACGAATGAGATACTACCGCGATGTGGTACTGCACGAGAAGACGTTCTGGGACCGTGTTGCGGGAGTAGGCATTCTAGAGACTGATGTCGCAAAGAAGATGGGTGCAGTGGGACCTACCGCCCGTGGTAGCAACGTCCCCGTTGACGTGCGGTTCAACGATCCCACACAGGCGTACATCCCAATGATGGATACCGGCGACTTTGAGATGATTCTCAATGACCGATGCGACGTGGCTGGTCGCTCAATTGTGCGTGTCGAGGAAACGATTCAGGCCATTGAGATGTGCCGCTGGCTTGTCAAGAACATGCCGGACGGCCCCATCCGAGAACGAGTCCGTCCGCGGATACAGCCCAACGAGGTGTTGGCGCGTCACGAGGCTCCCCGTGGCGAACTGATACACTATCTCGTGACCAACGGTACTGACAAGCCTGAGCGCATAAAGGTCCGAGCGCCCACTCATGCGAACTGGGTGTCTATGGCTCACACGTTGAGGGGGAACTATCTGGCAGACGCGCCAATCATTCTGGCTGCAATCGATCCGTGTTACAGCTGTACCGATCGGGTCGTTGTCGTAGATGCGGACGAGCAGAAGATGGAGCTGGTCCCTCTTGATGTGCTAAGAGTGCGTGCCAACAAGTGGTACAAGGAGAATCCAAGGAGAGATGAGTAGATGCAGGCCGCGCTTGACACAATAGTCGAGTTGCTTGTTCAGGGTTTCTGGGTCCTTGTATTTCCGGGCATCTTCTTTGTCACATCCCTAGCACTGCTCTGGGAATGGATTGACAGGAAGGTCTATGCTCGTATGCAGAATCGGGTTGGTCCCCTTCACACAGGCTGGCATGGAATACTGCAGCCTCTCATGGACTTTTTGAAACTGCTGAGTAAGGAGGATCTGACACCCAAGAAGGCTGACCGCAGGAGTTTCGCAGCAGTACCTGTGGTGCTCTTGGTGCTCAGTCTCGTACTCTGTATGTTCTTGCCAATAGTTGACATGAATCCTGCCGTTCCTGGCGTTCAGGGAATTCTGAGCTTTGAGGGCGACCTAGTTCTCATATTGTTCATCAGCACACTCATTGCGCTCGTCATAATTCTCGCAGGATACTTCTCGTCCAATCCCTTCGGACAGACGGGTGCCGCCCGAACGGGAATGCTCCTAGTCAGCTTTGAGATTCCTCTGATTCTCGCTCTTGTCACACCGGCATTCCTCACGGGTAGCCTCTGTGTGAGTACAATCAT
>CAZSTY010000195.1:736-3522 GCA_964609885.1 uncultured archaeon | reverse complement strand
CCCATTGCCTTTCATGATCTTGACCTGTTCGTCAAGCGTCTTGTTCTCCATGGCAATCATGGCAATCGCAACCAGTTCCTTTCTAGGAGGTGCACAGCTGGGGTCGAAGCTCGAAACCGACACAATCCAGCGGTTCGGTGTGGGATGAACAATGACACGAGATTTCCGGTCTCCTAGGACCACTTCGTCGAGACCAAGCCAGAGCGTAACGCCGCGGGTGATTCGCATATTGCTCCACCGTCGGAAGAAATCAACGGTTTCCTGCCTGTCAGAGTCAATAACGTTAGGCATCTCCCAGAGGGGAATGTTGCTGACAACACAGTGATGCTCAATGTCAACATCACCAACGGTGATGCTCGTGACCCGTCCGTTTCGCTCGGTAATCTTCCGGACGGGAGAGTTTAGGACGTATGAACCGTTGATTGCTCTCACGACCTCCTCGACCAAGTACTGCATCCCGCCAATGACGTATCCCTCGTCATACTCGGTTGAGCCGAACAGGAGCTTCTTGACGGTCTCCAGCTTGGACGACTCCTTGTCAGTGTCCTTCAGGGTTCTGAGGGCCTCGTAAGCAGAGGCCTCATCTATGCCGACGCCTGCAGCCATGTAGATTGCGCTCTGCATCACGTCAAGAATGACTTGATTCGTCGCGTTGTTGCGCCTCATGAACTCAAGAAACGTGATGTCCTTGTAGCGTTTCATCTCCTCCAACTTCATGGTCTTGATCTTGGCTCCTATCCGGGCCAGACCCAACCGACCACGAAGATTGGTCAGAGGCCATCGCAGAGTCTGGCCAATGCTCGTAGGAATCGTGCCAACGCGATCATGGACTCTGAAATACCATCCCTCGTGGAGAACAAACCTCGGTGGAGTCGGGAGGTAGGTGCACATGAAACGTGTGAAAGCGCCACGGGTCACGCGAGTGATGACATGGAGACCCTGATCGACCCTGAACCCGTCCACCCAGTAACCATGCCACACACCTCCTAGGCGGGACGCCTTCTCAACGACAAGCACCCGTTTCCCGTTGGCGGTCAGAGCGAGAGCCGTGAGAAGACCGCCGGCTCCGCTCCCGGCAATAATGACATCGTAGTCTGATGGCTCTACGTCATGCAGAGTGGTCTGTTCCATCGCCGCAACCTCTCGTCCCACTGGTAGGTCTGTACTTAAGCTTGCCTTCTCACATCACAGGATGTCGACAGGCCGATTCAGATTCGCAGACTCATAAGCGGCGTCTACCACGCGGTGAGCAGCGATTGCATCTGCAAAGGACGGTGACGGGTCCACACCCCGTCGTAGTGCCGTAAGAAACGCGTAACTCAGTGCTGCATAGCGCTCGCTCCCCACGGCAGTGAGCGCGTCAAACCCCTCCACTGAGAGGTCGTTTCTGTTGAAACCCAGATGTCGCATGAGCGCCCCATTGGCCCGTTCCTCGTCCACTTTCACTGGCACCTCACCTTGGAGATGATACTCGAGGTAACGGTGACCTGACTCCAGCCGAATGGCAATGAACCCTTTCTCGAAGAAGAACTCGACAAACCGCTCATTTGGGCGCTCGACCCAGTGCCAGACTGAGTCTATCGTTGACACCATCCCATTCTTGTGTTTCAGACTCACAGTGGCCATGTCTTCGACCTCACGCCCGGCATAGAAGCCCACCCGGGCAAACACATTATCGACGGGGCCAAACAGCCACAGTAAGATGTCAATATCATGTATACTGTGCTCGATCAGCGTTCCGCCGCCCGCAATCGCTCTGTCACCGCGCCAGCGACTGTAGTAGATGTAGTCCACGGGGAAACGCTGATCATCGCGAATGTGTGCCAGCATGGGCTTGCCAAAGTCTTTCTCAGCAAGCAGGTCTTTTGCGTATAGCAGGAACTGGTCGTACCTGAGAACCAGACCAACGCCTGTCGCGACACCTGCATCCTGCGTGACGGCAAGCATGTCACGTGCCTGTGGACAGCTATGGGCCAGAGGTTTCTCACAGAAGACCGCTTTTCCCGCGCGTGCTGCAGCCTTGACCATGTCACGATGCTTGTTTGTGGGGGTGCAGACATACACGACATCAACGTCCTCGTCGGACACCAGTTCATGGTAGTCCACATAGGACTTTGGAACCTCAAACAACTCCGCCGCGGACCTCAGGGCATCTGTGTCCGTATCGCACACCGCTGCAATCCTTGCATTCACTAGACCAGCAGAAATGAGAGAGGCTAGACCAGTCAGATGGGTCTTGCCAATGTTGCCAGTGCCTATCAGGCCCACACCGACTCGATCACTTGGTCCACTCAATTGAGTCTCCCTTGCCGGGGTAACCCGTGTGCGGTCCTGTATTTGAGTCTATTGCGAGGATGTTCGAAAGGCAATACAGCGTCATACTCGTCGGTGACACGACAACTATTATCTGTCAGTCATGCAAGCTGGGGCGAGCAACAGGTTCTCACTGTCCATCATGGAGACAGCGCCACTTGACAACACTTCAAGAAGTACTCAAACTGGCAAGGAGCAGGCTCAAGCGAGGTGACCGTATTACTGGAGCAAAACTCTTGGTCAAGGCAGGGGACACCCTCCGTTCTCATAACCGCTTCAAGAAAGCAGCAAAGATCTACGAAGAGGCTGCAGAGGCTTACCGTGAGGCGTACCTTGCAGACGAATGTTTCGCGGCGCTTGACAAGGCAACACTGATGTTGATTCGAGCAGGACAGGACCCAGAGATACGCCAAGAGATCGTACGCATAAACACGCGTGCAGGTGATATCGCGGAAGAGGCCACCGAGCATCGA
>CAZSTY010000195.1:0-726 GCA_964609885.1 uncultured archaeon | reverse complement strand
CAGCAGAGTACTTTTTCAGGGCTGCTGACTTTGCAGAGGATCCTCATCAACGAATGAGGCTGAACGTCAGGGCCGCAGATGCACTAGAGAACGAGGCGGACGTTCGCGAGGAACAGGGGGACTTCGCAGAAACCCTGAAGCTGCTGACCAAGGTGGGGCGAATCTACTACGCATCTGGCGATGAGGAGCTGGGACGAAGAATCTACCAGCGTGCCATAAGAATTGCCAAGAAGTGGGCGCAACAGGCCAAAGAGAAAGGTGACTATGCCTCTGCAGGAAATGCGCTAGCCCAAGCGGCTCAGCTGCTCCAAGACCAAGGCAATTTGGCAGAGGCACCACGCCTGCTGATGGAAGCTGGCGAGCTCTACGAAAAAGCGGGACTCTTCGAGAAGGCGGGGAACACCTACGATGCCGCCCAAGAGATCTACAGACTTGAGAGGTTGACAGCTGCGAGAAGGAAGGCGATGACAAAGGCCTCAGAGGCGTACATGCAGATGAAGGGCAAGCCCGAGGTCGTGGCTCCACTACTCATCAAGGCCGGAAACATGTTCCGTGAGGTGAACAGCCCCATCAAAGCGAAGTGGGCATTCAAGCGCGCAGGCGAGATCTTTCATGAGTTGGCAGAGAGAGCCGTTTCAGACGGCGACATTGACTCCTACGTCAAGTACCTGCGATATCAGGCCATGTGCCTCAAGAACTGGGGTGCACTCGACGAGGCGGAGGACC
>CAZSTY010000194.1:0-3524 GCA_964609885.1 uncultured archaeon | reverse complement strand
GGCTTTCTCCACGAGGTATACCTTGTACCCCTGGTTTGCAACATCAAGGGCGGCCTGCATTCCTGCCACGCCGCCGCCGACCACGAGAACATTATTGCTCCGGGCCGCTCCGTTGCTCATGCACTACCCCCCTGCAGGGCATCAAGGACTGGGCTTGGATCAATGCGGTTTAGTCCCAGCCCAAGACGGTCTTCATCAATTCCAAGTGCGGGTCCAAGAAACTGTGTGATTGGCATTACTGGTATCCTCCTAGTTGAACTCATGGCCTCATCGAACTGAACCTGAGTGAGCTGCAGGTCGCAGAACTCGCACGCCGTCAGAATGACATCTGCACCAGCAATCTCAACGTTCTTAATCTTCTCTTGGCCAATCTTGGTGGCGATTTTCTCATCCATCGCCAGCATGGGACCTCCACAACACCTCGTCTTCCCTGCATAGTCCACAGACTTTGCTCCTGCAATCTCCGCCAGTTGATCGATTATCGTGGGATTCTCAGGATCATCGACCTGAACAATCTCGAAGGGCCGTGTGACGTGGCATCCGTAGTGTGCAGCAATCTTGATGCCATTGTACGGCTTGACGATGGCCCGCTCGATCTCAGAGAAACCGATGTCTTCAGCTAGAACCTGCAATAGATGCCTCACACGAACCTTTCCTGTGTACTTCAGGCCCTCCTCGGCAAGGATATCATTGACCTGAGCTCGAGCCTCCTCATTGTGATCAAGAAGATGCTTGTTTATCTTCAGCGAGCCTGAGCATGCTCCACAGATCGCAAGGATGTCTAGGCCTTCTTTCTCAGCCACAGCGAGAATCCGGCCGCTCATCGCCGCGAATGCAATCTGGCTTATGGACTCAACATACTGCGCACCGCAACACGTGACATCTTTCATGTCGCGAACCTTGACTCCCAGCTTCTCCAGAACCGCAATGGTGGCAGCCTCATACGCTGGCAGACGTACCGGGGTCGTGCAGCCTCTATACAGTAGAATCTCGTTCATTCACCTTCCTCCAGCGGCAGGTATTCCTTCAATCGGTGAAGGAACTTGTTGTTCCAACCCAAGTCAGTCTCAAGGCCCAAGTCCTCTCGGTCTTCCTGCTCGAAATCAGTGTACGAATCGCCAAGAATCCAGCCGTCACGCATCAGTGCTGCCATGACCTGCTTGAACGCTGGTGGCACATAGCCCTCCCGGGCCGCAAGAATTCGCACTGCGTGGAAGACCTCAGCCGGACTCACTCCTTCCTGGCATCGTTCCTCGCACAGCCGGCACGTCATGCAGAGCCAGGGGAGCTTGCTCTTGAGCACCTCTTCTCTCTCACCAAGCAGGATCTTCTGGATTAGCTGACGTGGGCGGTATTCATCCGAATACCGTGCCACAGCACAGCTTGCGGTACAAATGCCGCACTGGATGCATTTGTTGACCGCCTCCCCGCCAGGGATCGCAGCGAGCTCCTCAGCAAAGCTCGAAGTTGGGGTATGAACCGGTTCACCCATGAACTTCATCTCCTACGAAAGGTATGTGAGGCCGTGGATTCACAGGACCGAGGTTTCGAAATGTAATGTAGGTCCCGTGGACCATGCTCGTCATGATATTATATCCTTAACGAGTTCAGGACCTGACACGATTAGGCCAAGTCATGCCACTAGTCAATCTTGGTAGGGCCATTTCACGTCACTTATGCGACAATGACCATGACCACACGCGAATCCAGACCCTGGCATGGCCTGCACCCCTCTCGAGCCAGCCTCACACCAGTTGAGGCTTCTCTTGCCTTCTCACCTCCAGCATCGACTCACCCTCGCCGGTGGCCACACTGTTCAGTACGATAGATGCGCGCATCGCAGCCGCACTCCCAGCCGTTACCGAGTCAGGAATGTCCTTGGGGCCACTGACGCACCCGCATGCGAAGATACCCGGAATCACCGTGTCCACAGGCGCTGTGATCTCGTCCTTTATCGCAATGAAACCGTCCTCGGCAAGTTCGACACCGAGCTCCTCGGCTAACGCGGCCGTGTCCGGAGACGGTAACACTCCAGGACTCAACACGACAAGGTCGTGTTCAACTATCATCGGCTCATGGTGCTCCGTATCCTCTACCGTGAGGTAAAGATTGTGAGTTTCGGGATCCTCCCAGACTTCACCGACGCGGCCTCGCACGAACTTCACACCGAAGCGCGTCTTGGCCATCTGGAAGAACTCCTCGAAGCCCTTACCAAATGCCCGAATGTCAGCATAATAGATGGTGACTTCGGCCTCCTCGTCATGCTCTCTGGCCATCACTGCATTCTTCACGCCATACATGCAGCATATCCGTGAACACTCGGGCACACCCTTCTGCGTGTCGCGAGCTCCAACGCACTGAATAAACGCAATCCTTTTCGGCTCCCTGCTATCGCTTGGCCGAATCAGGTGACCGTTCGTGGGACCTGCTGCATTGATGAGTCGCTCATACTCTAGGGCGTTGATCACATTGGGATAGCGGCCATACCCAAGGCGACCGTATCTGCTCACATCAAAGATCTTGTACCCCGTGGCAACCACAATCGCCCCAACATCCAACTCGACAATCTCGTCCCGCATAGAGTGGTCAATCGCCTTGCGGTCACACACCTCGACACATTGCATGCACTCGCAGCAGACCGTGCAACCGAAACACCGCCCAGCCTCGTTTATTGCCTCCTCCTCTGAGAAGCCAAGCTCCACCTCTTCAAAGGAATTCTTCCTAGAGGCTATACTGGCCTTCGGCATCTCTGTTCGAGGCTGGGGGACAAATGTGGCCTCGTCCACCTCTGGCTCGGCAACCTTGTAGTGATTCCCGTTGCGACCCTTTGCGATATCCTCGCCCCTCAGATACCGGTCGATGGACATAGCCGCCTCCTTTCCATGACCAACAGCCTTGACGGCTGTGGACGGTCCAAGGACAACATCACCACCAGCGAACACACAGGGGTCACTCGTCTGGAGAGTGGCTGGGTCCACCTGAATCGTTCCCCACTCGGTTCTCTCAAGGTCTTCCAGCAGCTTGGACGGGGCGACATGCTGACCGATGGCAACAATGAGCGTGTCAGCAGCCACAGTGAACTCGGAGTCCGGTATGGGTACAGGTCTGCTTCGACCGGAGAGGTCCTTCGCTCCCAGCCTCATCCTGATGCACTGCAAGCCCTTCAGCATCCCTTTCTGTGTCAGGAGCTTCACCGGCTGCGTCAGCATCATGAACCTGACACCCTCGCGGCGAGCATCCTCCACTTCGCTTGGGATAGCGGGCAGTTCGACCTGGGAACGCCTGTAGATGAGGGTCACTTCCTTGGCACCCAAGCGCAATGCCACCCGAGCCGAATCGATTGCTGCGTCACCACCTCCGACTACAACAACGCGCTCGCCAACCTTCACCTTCTCACCACGTGCGACAGCGTCCAAGAAATCGATTGCATGATACACTCCCTTCGCGTCCTCGCCCTCCAGACCGAGCTTTCGGCTCTGGGAGGCTCCAGTGGAGACGAATATCGCCTTGAAGCCCTGATCCTT
>CAZSTY010000193.1:0-3525 GCA_964609885.1 uncultured archaeon | reverse complement strand
AGAGTTCACGCAGCCGTTTCACGACCGCGATGTTGAGTGCATTGTATTTTTTCGGTCGATTAATGGTAATGGTTGCGACTCCGTCACTAACCTCATAGAGAACCTCTTGCTCGGACATCGTGCTCCTCTCCGTGACGATGACGCGCACAGCGTTTCGTACGTAATAAGCGTTCGGGGGCGGCGACTCCACAGGTTTATCTGGACCTTTTGCATAGGGCCGGAACTATATCATCGGGACTGTAGGTGTGAGGTCCTTGGATGCCTCAGAGAAGAAGCAGATTTGGAGGGACTCGCTCCTCGCCATGAAGAACTCCCTCCTTGGCACCTATGAGCTAAGGACCACCGTGTACGAGCAAGAGAAGTTTCTTAGATGCTGGAGTCCGGGTGGTCCCGATTACCTGGTCTTCTCGGACTACAGAAGGAACGAGGGGCGGCGCAGAATCCAAGATGTGATGGAAGTCATAGATGACGCACTCGAGAAACTTGACAGGTGCAACACACGCGAGGCGTCTAGGATATTCCTGCAGACAATGCAACAGGTGGCTCGGTTCTCAAGACTTGCAAGACTGATAGAAGATACTCGTGAGTCATTTGTAAAGACATGACAAAAGAAAGAGGGGAAGAGGGCAGAGCCCTCAAGAGTACTAGACGAGCCACTTGTACGTGATCTTCTTCTCGTCTATGCGATCAAACGCGAGCTTGAGCGTCATGCCGACCTCAGGCATGGACATCAGGTTGGTGATGTGTGCGGTCAACTTCTTGCCCGACGGGAACTCACCGATTGCGACCACGTAAGGCGCTCGCGATGTGAGACTCTCCGGAGCAAAGTCCACAATGACGTAGGAGTACAGTTTGGCCTCCCGCTCTGTAAACTCGACGAGCTCGCACTCCTCCAAGTCTTTCTGGCAATGCTGCCGTGGAGGTAAGTATTCGGCGCCGCACTTGGGGCATCGACTCATCATCAACTTCTCCTGCTCCAGTGCTTCGAGAAACTGTTGAAAGAAAGGCGTTACAGCCTTGTCAGTAGTGTATCCCAGATAGAGTTCCTTCTTCTCTCCAGACATCCCTATCACCAACCTCGCTCAAAGATGAATATGTTGACGAACTGACCTGATTGCCCCACGTTGTGGGCAAGACCGTACTGGACATCATCAATCTGCCTAGACGGCTTCTGTGCCTCGCCTCTCATCTGCATCAGAATCTCGTAAGTCATTGAGAGACCCGTTGCACCAAGAGGATGTCCCTTGCTCTTCAGGCCCCCGTCCACGTTCACAGGAATCTTTCCATCATGGTAGTTCTCCTTGTTCTCGACAATCTCCCGACCCTTGCCCTGCTCTGCAAAACCGAGATCTTCGTAAGCGATTAGCTCAGCAATTGTGAAACAGTCGTGAACCTCTGCCATGTCCATGTCCTTTGGCTCAAGACCGGCCATCTTGTAAGCAGCCTTGGCGGCACGCTTTGCTCCAGGAATAGAAGTGAGTGACGGCCTGTCTTGAACCATCATCTCGGAGGCGCCCGCGCCAATCCCCCTTATCCACATGGGCTCGTCGGTGAACTCCTTGACACGGTCTTCAGCTGCAATCACCACAGCCGCAGCACCATCGGTGATTAAACTGCAATCGTACAGGTTCAACGGTCTGCATATGGGCACTGAGTTGTGGGCCTCCTCAAGCGTCACCTCACGAGGTAGGTGGGCCTTCGGATTCTGTGCTCCATAGTGGTGAGACTTCACTGCAATCATAGAGAGTACCTCGTGGGGCAAATTGTACTCATGCATGTATCTGGAGGCCATCAATGCATAGAATGCCGGGAATGATATGCCGAAGGGATACTCCCACCGCATATCGCCAGCCCGTGCCATCAACTCTGTGGCTTGAGCGGAGGTGACCCGGTTCATCTGTTCGACACCGAGCACCAACATGACGTCATACAGCCCAGATGCAACCATGCCCCACGCCGCTCTGAGTGATGCTGTCCCCGTCGTACACGCAGACTCCACTCGGAGGTGCGGCTTCTCGTGCAGACCTAGATAGTCGGCAATGAGCGCAGAGCCCGCGCCCTGACCCGTGAATTGACTTGCTGCATACGACAGGACACTCGCATCAATCATGTCCTGAGTGATTCCCTCGTCCAAGATCGGCTTGAAGGCCTCAGCACATAGCTCGCGCATTGTTGCATCATAGCGCTTGCCAAACTTGCTGTGGCCACCAGCCACTACTGCTACCCTTCTGACCAATTCTGTTTCCTCCTGGGACTCTCCTGCGTTGCGGGTTGGCACATGCAGGTCCCATCAATCTTCACTGGATTTGTGCATGATTTGAGAACGAGGTCTTAAGGTTGACGCTTGACGGAGCGGCCACAACCCTCCTTACAGTCATGAGGTCCCACGAGGAATCCAAGAAAGAGGTGAAGAGAGGCGGCGAACAATGCCGCCCCCTTGTTGGTTTGTGTCTGGGGATACATATTCAGAGCCTGTTTCCCCTACCAGGGAGTGTCTGGCTCCGGAATTGTCGGGATGTTGAATGCCTTGGACATTGGATTTCACCAAGAATCAACTCCCAGCACACAGCATTCGTCACCCCGTTCCATCTCCGGACCATGAGCACACGGTCTGCCATCCAAGACGAGCAGTTTGGAGTACGGGAAGCAGCACAGAATATTACAAGGTTAAATCCGCCCAAGCCGAACGATTCGGAACCGTCCTGCCCCCGATAGGCCCACAGGGTGTCAGCCCATGTTCAGGTGATTCTCAATACTCGACGAAAAACAGGGGCGGCCCCGGGAACAGCCCCGGGGACCACCACAGACTACTCTCCAGTGAACTTTCCGCGGCGCTTCTCGAATACGGCCGTGATGCCCTCCGCAAGATCCTTGGTGCCGAAGCACTCCACTGCGGCGTCAACCTCGAACTTCAGGTTCTCCTCATACGAGGCCTCAAATGCCATATGAGTGGCCTTCTTGGCCAGCTTCATCGCGATTGGAGCATTGCCTCCAAACTTGGCGCCGTACCACATGGCCTGACTCAGGAGCTCGTCAGGCTTGGTGACTTTGCTGACAAGGCCTATCTGAAGAGCCTCCTGAGCTGTTATCTGACCGCCCGTCAGAATGAGCTCCATGGCTTTTCCCAGCCCCACAATACGAGGCAGACGCACGCAGCCGCCCCACGCCGGAATGAGGCCAAGACTGACTTCAGGAGCCCCGATCTTTGCCTCCTCATCAGCAATGCGGACATCACATGCTAGAGCGATCTCGGTGCCTCCGCCCAAGCACAGCCCGTGAATCGCCGCGATGACGGGCTTGCTGAGGGTTGCGATCTTGTCTATGGCCTGTTGACCAAGAGCCACAAGCTCACGAACTTCGTCGGGCTTGCCAAGAAGCCCCTGGGCCATCTTCAAATCCGCACCGGTACAGTACACCTTTTCGTGATTGGTTGCCAGGACAACGGACCGGATGTCAGGGTCCTTTTCCGCCTCGTCCAGCGCAGCAATCAAATCCTTGATGAACTGGTCGTTTATCGCGTTGATT
>CAZSTY010000192.1:0-3526 GCA_964609885.1 uncultured archaeon | reverse complement strand
TCATCGCCTATGAGATCACCCACGAAATACTGAATCTCAGACCTTGCTGCGCGCTCTCGGTCCCTGGGGCATGCGACAAGAAGGTTATACTGTTGCACTGTGCCACCCTCACATGTCCGCATAGACTATTCTTGCTGTCCAGTATCTCAGTGCATCTGCATCCACACGCAGACTCTCCGTCAGCCTCTCTATTGACAGCTCCCCCTCACGGTATACCTTGATGTTGGCCGGTCGACCTGGCTCCACACCCACAATCGTCGAGTTCTTTGTCGACTTCGAACGTCCACCATCGATGTATAGATCAACATCGTCACCGAGCTGTTCTCTTGCTGTTTCGACATCGAAGGGGCTTGGTCCACCGCTGAGATTGGCACTTGTTCCCACGATTGGTCCTCTTATCGCGCGGGCAATCTCACGGGGGACAGGGTGGTCCGGTACACGTACAGCGATTGACTTGTGCTTGCCAGAGACTCTCGGGGGAAGCCCTTGCCGGGCACGTACTATCATGGTCAGTGGCCCGGGCCAAAACAATCGTGCAAGGACGAGTTCCAGTTCGTCGAAGTCATGGTATTCCTTACACTGATTGAGGTCCGAAAAGAGCAAGGGCAGACCAAGGTCCGGGTCGCGCTTCTTCACGGCTATCAGTCTGTCAATCGCATCTGGGTTGCGCGGATCGCAGCCAATGCCATAGCTAGTGTCTGTCGGGTAGACAATGATTCCACCATCACGCAATACCTCCACAGCACGACGAACTACCTCTCCGAGGTCTGAGGCTCCGGTATACGTGACGGTGATCGCTGGCACTGGTATTCCCGGGCCAGACTTCTGCAAACGTACATATGGCCGTTGCGTTTGCAGTGGAATCTAGGTGGAATAACGATTCACGCCGTGGTCTTAGCGGCCGGAGAAGGCCTGCGTCTGCGTCCAGTCACTGAGGTGATCCCAAAACCCTTACTTCCAGTTGTAGGTCGAACTTTGCTGGAGCGCCTATTGGCATCGTTGCAGACTGTTGGAGTCACAGACGCTGTAGTCGGGACGGGTTGGAAACACGAGCAGGTGGCCGATCACATCACGTCCCTGGATTTGGATGTGACGACTCATGCTGTGCGTGTTCCTGACTACAGGATTGGCCCACTTGCCACGTTTGTTCGTGCCACGCAACAACAGACGTTCGCCTCGGCCCTAGTGTGTCCTGCGGATTACGTATCTGATGTCAACACCCTTGATACGCTGGTCACTGAGTCCCCCTGCATTGAAGATTGCCCCGTTGCCGTAGTGGCGGTGAGCCGACATGCCGGTGGAAGTGTGGTCTTCGGAACAGATGATGGCAGGGTGTGTGGCATTGGTCATGACGTGACTGGGTCGGCCTCACCTGTGGGATTCAGTGCTATGAGTATGATTGTGTCATCGCGCTTTGTTGAGTCATGTGGCCCTGCACTGGGGAATGGCCTGACGCATCTATGGCAGGTCGTCAATATGATGGTGGAGCAGGGCAGGGAGGTGCGGTATGTGTACGTAGGGAATCCAGGCATTGATGTTGACGACTTCCGTGGTCTTCTGGATGCTGTGCGACATATTCTATTGAACCCTGGACCTGACGTTGCAGGTGGGTTGTATGTTCCAGAGGGGGACTCTATGGAGTTTCGCACCGCACTGTCATCTCCGTCCCGTACCGTTATTGAGGCGGGAGTGGAGATAGTTGGTCCTGCGTACGTGGGCCCCGGCTCTCACATTGGCACATCCTGTAGGGTGGGCCCGTTCGTCAGTATCGAGCGAGATTCCGTCATGGGCGACCAAGTTGAGGCTCGTGACGTAGTGTTCCTACCTGGCTCCATAGTTTCTCCTAGTTCCACCCTTGCCAATGTTGTCGTTCATTTCCAAGGTCAAGTACATCTAGGTGATTGAAATGTCCCCAAGTAGGTTCAGACTAAGGAGAGTGTTCAGAGGAGTCGTACTTCGTATAGCCTCTCCCCTCGCGCGCAGAGGTGTTCGACCTGATACTGTGACGTACTTCTCACTATTTCTCTCGTTCATCTCCTCTCTATCCCTGATGATAACTCATTGCCCTCAGTTATTCGGTGTCTTGGTATTCCTGACCGGGTTGTTCGATGGTGTAGACGGTGCAGTTGCAAGGATGGGTGGCAGATCAACACCCGCAGGACCACTCATAGACTCGGTGACCGATAAGGTGTCAGAGGCAATAATCATCATGGGTGTGGCACTCTCTGCTCCCTCATCCTCGGTCCTCGGTATTGGTGTGGACACGTGGTCCTATCTCTGTCTGTTCGGTTGGCTCATGACGAGTTACACACGGTCTCGGGCACAATCACTCGGGGTGGAAGACTTGGACATAGGGTTGGGCGCAAGATCCGAGCGTCTCTTCACCCTATTCGTGTTCGCGGTGGCAGGCCTTCTGGTCGAGGGTCTTGCTGTCGTTGCAGTCCTGGGGATACTGACCGCTGCCTATCGTTACAATCACTACCTCCACCAGATTCTTGGAGCGTCGAGAGGTCCATCAAAGAGTGAGGGCTCTGTGTGAAACCATCACACTTAAGAGCCACACACATGTGGGCGCAAGTAAGACGTTCGACGGAGCGCGGAGCAATGGCCAAGTTCAGAGCCGATCATTACTTGCTTGCAGAGTTTGAGACCGTGACCGACATCCAGAAGGACGCAGACAAGGTCCTTGAGGCACTAAAAGAACTGCCTCAGTTGAAGGACTTGGCCACGGTACCCCAGCGTCTTGAGGGAAAGTCTTGGGTTGAGATCTTGGGACGTGTTGACATTCCCGAGGGTTCGAAGGCATTCTGGGCCATGATTAAGAAAGAAGTCACTGAGCGTGAGCCGTACAACCTGTTCATCCGCATAGATGTCAATGCAGAGGCTGACGACATCGAGGCGGCGCGTGAGAAGGTCAAGAAGTGGGTTGAAACGGAGTGGGTGCCACGTATCCAGAAGCGTATTCCACTAAAGAGTGTGAGAGTACTCCGGCCCGAGCAGGTATACATGCCGACGTTGTCATGAGTCAGTCTTCGACAGACACTATGAACAGGTCATTCGCAGCGGCCTGCACTATCTCAGGTTGGCCGTCACCATCAACGTCACCATAGTCTATCAAGGACTCGGCGGCCTTGCTTCTGGACTTGACCGAACCCTCTTCTACAAGGCGCCGCCCGTCAAGGGAGAGAACGCTCAGCAGCGTGTTCGTCTGACTGACAATTACCTGTCCTGGCGAGATGCCCTCTCGCATGACACTTCCAATCTTGACAGAGCTAACCTGCCCGGGTGCGCGCAGGTTGTCATAGAACTCAATCCCCGAGGATCCGTAACCGAATAGTGTGATGTTTCTGTTAGATATCGCCACAATCTCGTCGAGTCGTCCTCCCGTCACGCTGCCAGTAGCGACCAAGTCCACCGCACCGCGTGCACGCATCTTGCTCAGTTCGTGAAGTCTGTCGTCTGCGTACTGGTAGATGAAGACGTACTCACTATCATCTCCAAAGACGAATCGCGAGTACGGGATACC
>CAZSTY010000191.1:460-3544 GCA_964609885.1 uncultured archaeon | reverse complement strand
GACGTATTCGAGAACGATGTTCGTCAGTGGCGCAAAGATTGACCGGATAGTATCGAAGACCAAGGAGAGTTGCATCATGGTGTCGCACCTCCAGTGACAAGCGTGACAAATGGCTGCACAAGGTCCATGATCAAGTCAGGCCAGAAACCAAGGAGAACTACGGGAACTAGCAGGAGCGCCGGTGCGATGAGGTCCCTCCACGGTGCGTCCTTAATCTCCTTCTCCGGGTCGGGCTCCGAGAAGACCATCCTGTTGAGTGTCCAGAGCAGATAGCCCACAGTCAAGAACACGCCAAGTGTGATGAACGCTGTCCATATGTAGACCGGGACCGCTCCGACAAGCGTGAAGAACTCGGCTGGAAAGCCGCTAAAGCCCGGTAGCCCGAAGGCTGCTAGGGATGCCAGAATGAACACTGCGGAGAGCCGAGGCGCACTCTTGCCAAGGCCGGTGACCTCTGGTATCTCTCGTGTTCCTGCTACGTGCCTGACCTCTCCAGCAACAATGAACATTATCGAGATTATGACCCCGTGAGAGAACATCATGTACACAGCGCCTTGAATGGCTTTGTTCAAGCTACCGCGGCCACCGAGAAGTACCCACGCCATGTGGTTGATGGATGTGTATGCCACCATGCTCTTGAGGTCTGTCTGTGCCATGGCGACAAACGCAGCATAGATGCACGTGAACACAGCAAGGAGCGCAAATGGAACGCTGAGTCGGGCGAATCCCTCTGGCACCATCCACAGACCAAGGCGCAGAAAACCATACCCGCCCATCTTGAGCAAAATCCCTGCTAGGATGACAGAGCCTGGTGTTGGTGCCTTGACATGCGCCCACGGAAGCCAGTTGTGAAGGGGCCAGACGGGGAGCTTCACTCCTGCACCCACAAACACTGCCAGAGCGAAGCCGATCTGAATCTCAGGCGACAGGCCAGCTGACCTCAGGGCAAGCATGTTGAATGTGTACAGGCCCGAAACGAAGTACATCACGAAGAAACCCACGAGCATCACCGCGGAGCCGAAGTGGGTGTAGATGAAGAACTTGATCGCCGCATGCTGGCAGCCCTCCTCACCCCAGCGGCCAATGATGAAGAACATGGGAATGAGCACTAGTTCCCAGAAGATGAAGAACCCTAGTAGGTCCACCGACATGAATACGCCAAGAAGGCCTGTCTGCAAGAGCAGGAAGAGAGAATAGTACAGTCTCCGGGACTCGTGGATATGATTGGAACTGAGGGCCGCGGCAAAGACCACAATGTTGGAGAGTAGCACCATTACCACAGAGAGGCCGTCAACGCCCAGCGCCACCTCCAAGGAGGTCGTATGACCGCCAACCACAATCTGGCCCATCACAAAGCTCCACATGTAGTTCATTCCGACGTTGGGGTCTGTAGGACTGATACGAGGATCCACAGCCACCATGAGTGCAAGGGAGAAGAGCAGCTCGATCAGTGTGATCAAGAGTGTGACTGCCCGAGAGCCGCGTTCGCCTGCGAGAAAGGCCAGAAACGCACCTACGAGGGGCAGCGTCAGCATGAACAACAGAATGTTCATGGGAATCATGTAGACCAGAGATTCTAGAAGACCGAGCTGCATCTCAAATCACCCCCACCATGATGAGAAGTATCAGGAGCATCAGGCCCACGCCGAAAATCAGCACTGACACATAGTCGTTGACACGCCCGGTCTGAATCGCTTGACCGCTCTCAGACAGCTGCAGGCCCGCACCCGAGATTCCCTCAGCAAGGCCATCGACGACATGATCATCGAACCAGCGTATTCTCGTAGACAGGGCGATCGCGGCGGTCGCAGAACCGAAGTCAATGCCGTCAATCACCCGGTCATCAATCCTCGTGCGCCACCAAGAGGCCAGACGCAGGAACCGGTGCAGAATCCAATAGTATGCCTCGTTGATGTACCATCTGTGCCGCAAGAAAGTGTAGATCCTCCTCAGCACACCCCTCTCGGGAACCATGGTGTTCTTACGGTCGGCATTCTTGATGTAGATTGTATATGCCGGGATACCACCAAGCGCAAGAGCGCCCATGGTGACCACGAATGGCAAGAACCCGTCAGTCACCTTGACGTACACCATGTCAATCACGAAGCCAAGCCACATCTGCAACGTCATCGGCACAGGCTCTATCAGCAGCTTCTCGATGAATGGAAACAGCAGGAAAGCGACTACGGTGAACGCAGCCAACACATACAGCGGGACCATCATGGCCGGACCGGGGTCGTGTGCGGTACCGTGGTGCTCCTGCACGGTCTCCTCATGGGAGTCCGACTCCTTGTGATCCTCGTGAGGCGGGCCGTAGAACGTGAGCCCCATGAGCCTGAGGCTGTAGAAGATAGTACAAGCGGCAGCCAGCACCGACATCGCGAAGAGCAGCCAGCCGATTGGTTCTGACATCGCCAGCTCGTAGGCGTACTCGATGATCGAGTCCTTGGACCAGAAACCTGAGAATGGAGGTACTCCCGACAGTGCGAGCACACCAATCCACATGACCTTGAAAGTGCGTGGCATGTACTCCTTCAGTCCGCCCATCTTGGTCACGTACTTTGTGTGGAGAGCGTGGATCACTCCCCCTGACGCGAGGAACAGCAGGGCCTTGAAGGCACCGTGACTGACAACATGCAGTACGCTTGCTGCGTACTCAAGCTGGTAGTGCTCCAGCAGTCCGGCGGTGCCAATGGCCAACATCATGTAGCCGAGCTGGCTCAGTGTCGAGAACGCGAGAATCTGCTTGAGCTCGTTTGACACCATTCCCATGGTTGCCGTCATCAGCGCCGTGATTGCCCCTATGAGAGCCACGACTGTGAAGAATGGCGCAGCCGCACCAAGGCTAGGTATCTGAAGCGGCACCAACGCCACTTCCGAGTGACCACCCTCAGCCGCTGAAACCATTGTCACAAGGAACCTTGCAGTTATGTAGACTCCAGCCTTCACCATTGTCGCTGCATGTATCAACGCCGACACCGATGTGGGACCAGCCATGGCCTCGGGCAACCACACCTGCAGGGGCGCCTGACCGGACTTGCCAATCGCACCCATGAAGATTAGGAGGAATGTCGGGACGAGCAT
>CAZSTY010000191.1:0-450 GCA_964609885.1 uncultured archaeon | reverse complement strand
GAGCATTCCTGCACTGGAGATGACCTGCCACCAACCCTGATAGTTCTGGGCCATCTCAGTGAACGAGAAGGTGCGGGTGAAGGCAAACAAGAGGAGGATTCCGCCCAACATGAACGCGTCACCTATGCGGGTGACAATGAACGCCTTCGTACCACAGTGGGTGTTGTACTCCCCCTCGGTGTCAAACTGGAGAAGCGGGTTCGAGTACTCGATCCCATCCGGCTCTTTCTCTGGGGGATTCTTCTTGTCATTCCAGAAGCCAATCAAGCCGTAGGAACAGAAACCCATGATCTCCCAGCCAATGAAGGCGATGAGCAGGTTGTTGCTGAGAACGAGAGTGAGCATTCCCCCACCGAACGTGAGCATGAGGAGGAAGAACCGGTCGCGGTCCTCCTCGCCAGCCATGTACTCAGTAGAATAGACGTAGATGAGGAAACAGAGGGTGCTTGA
>CAZSTY010000190.1:0-3561 GCA_964609885.1 uncultured archaeon | reverse complement strand
TAGCCTAAGACAAAGATGGGTGAGAGAATCACCGACCACAATGGGCTCGTCGAGCCGGTTGATGGATGTCCGGGACTGTACTGCCAAGGCCGGCCCTCAAATATCGTGCGCGCGTATTGAACATGTATCCACGAGTCGTCAAGCGCGAACCCGGGCTCCGTCCAGCGCAGCATTGTGACGTAGTAGTGAATGCTTGTTGCAAGCGTGATTGCAACGCCTAGGGTGAGGAGCCACCAGTCGTGTCGCAGCCACTCGAAGACGACGTATCGAAAACGACGCGTCCGAGTCAGTGCTTGCTCTTGCAGGGATGTGAGGCGACGCGACACCATGGGATGACATCATCCTCCGCGCACAGCTAGACTTGCTCTCATTATGAGTGTAGCTCTCAACGCTACAATACTTTGGGTCATCTCCCTCCACGACGCGGGAGTCTGCTGGTCCGTACAGATTGGTCGCACAAGGGCCAAAGAAGAGCGGTGTCTATCAATAATTGAGTGCACTCATCATAGGTGGCTAATGATGCTCTCGACGCGGCAGTTCCATCCTCAGGCTCATCTTGCTCAGCTTGTTCCCTCACACCGACACACAGTCTTCTCTCCGCCGGGCATCGTCGTGGAGTCGTCGAAGTTTCCTGTGATGTTCGCCGGCATTCTCGCCAGCAAGTCCCCATCAGAGCATATCTCCATCTATGACCACCCTCGCGCATGGAGCGGATTCAGCCGGGATGCAATATTGGCCATGCGGGAGAGCCTCTACCGTCTGATGGTCCCTGTGGACGGTCGTGAGATGGCTCCCGTTGGCATCATCGAAACCCTCAGAAAGATCGCTCTGTCAGCCAGTCCTGTGGCAATCGGCGTGGAGGGCCCCACCCTACCTCCACGCCACCTTGATGTTTCACCCGGGCTGATTCCCTCCGGTCCTCGCGTAGTAGTCAGCGGCATCCAGCTTCTGTCTGAGCCAGAGACCAGTCGTGTCGCCGAGAAGATCTGCGAGAACGACATCTCTGCGGCAGAAGGTGTCTGGAAGCTCCTCGACTATGACTATTCTCTTGATCAAGTGGCCCGATTCCTCTCGCTTGGCATGCTGGGTCGCCACAAGAGCAGACGTCTGTTGCCCACGCGGGCGGCGTACAAGGTCGCCATCGATGCAGTGGTCGACCAAGTCATCCTGAATCTTGTCGATGGCCCCACAGTGAGCTCGTACCACACACATGTCGCTAGCCACTACGGTGACGTAGTCACTGTTGTCTGTGCTCCTGGTCAACCGCGTGTCGACTATTTCAGAGCAGAGATTGCCGAGGATGGCGTTCGCTTTTCGTACAGTCTTGAAGACGCAAGAGTTCCCTCAAGCGACGCAAGAACCTCTCTTCTTGCCGACCACGCACGGTTCTCCGCATACTCAGCAATGCATGAGTCACGCAGAGGCTCACACATGTTGATACTGCACTCGGCAAAGCCCTCAAACAGAAGGCTCGAACCATGGCTCACAAGATCCGCTGTGAAGCACGCACTGGAGTCCCGTCCTGCGCACACCGACACCGTGGACGACGCCTTCGAGATAGTCCGTCCAGTCATCAGACCCAGTTTGGATGTCTGGGCGCGCAGCGCACCCATCTTCGAAAGGATCGCGTCTTTTGAACAGCTAAGACTTGCATGAAAAAAGAGATGGGGGAGAAGAGAGGCTCAGAGTCCTCATATCTTCTCCTTTGCTTCTTTTCTGGACACTCCCTTGTAGAGAAGGCTCAACCCCAGTGCTGTCAGGATTCCACCTGACACGATTCCCCCGCCGACGAGGATTCCCACCTTCAGGGCGAGGTACAATAGTCCTGCTCCGATTGCTAGGTTGATTAGCCCTCCCCCGATGGCCATCCCTCGAAACGCCATGGAGCGGGGGTACTTCGACTCAATCACGTAGCCCGTGGATGCAGAGACTGATGCCTTGTAGGTTCTGCTGCCATATCGGTATTCGAGTTCCCACACGGGAACGTGGATGAGGAACGTTTCGCCAACGTCGATATCATCATCTCGAGACTCTATCTTGTCGACCTCCTCGAGGATGAGAGCGGTCTGACGGTCGTAGGCCATTTTTCTGGCTAGTTCACGTGCCTGCTCCTCGCTCACTTGGCTGTGAAGGACTTTGCCATCGTATTCCTCAGCGTGAGCGTGGCTGAAGTACTCCTTCGCCCTAGTTGGTATCGGGAAGTTCTTGATGTCCTCATCGATGTCCTCGACACCAGGAACGTTGATCTCATACCGGCGCTGGAAGCGACCCGATTCGGGCTTGTAGAAGAAGTCAATGTGCTTGTATGCCCCCGGGCGTTGTGGCCACTCGCCGTGGAAGCGGGCGTCCTTCCCCAGACCTTTGTATCTGGTGTCAGCGTCGACGCGACTAATCCAGAATGGGTAGAATATCAGCTTCGCCTTCACGAACCTTGCCGCCACAGGCAAGTCCTGAGGGGCACCCAGCTGTTTTGAGCACCAATCCAGCAGTATTCTCTGAGCCTCGCTCTGAGAGAAGTGAACCCTGATCATGTAGTGGTCCTTGAACTTTGCGCCTGCTGTGGTCTGGGCGGTTCCACAGTACGGGCACACGAGCAGGACATCGCCTGGTCCCGCCTCGAAGTCAGCATCACAGAATGCACAACGTACCATCGTTTCACCCCCGCTTCTCCCGCTGCGTCATTAGCAGCACCCTGAATCCAAAGAACGCCATTATGACTCCAAGAATCGCCATCACTGCACCGCCTGCAAGGAGCGATGTCACATCAGCAAGCGCGCCCCAGTAAGCGACCTCTCCGCCAACGCCACCCAGAATGACGCCGATGAACCCGATGAACGCCCAGAGGATCCTCTGAGCCTTCGTTATCGGTATCTCTCCCAGTACAACCTTCCCAGAGTGCCCGTCCATGGCGCACTTGTAGAGGTCACCGCGAAACTTGTACCTGATAAGAACGAACGGTGCTTGGAGGTAGGTAGTCCCTCTGACCTCGGTCCTTGTACGGCAGTCGAACAGCTCGGTGAGACCCGACTTTGCTTGCTCGCGGTGCCTGTCGGCAACCCGGCCGTGGATGGTCTTCTCGAATTCCTCCTGGCCAATCTCAGCGTTGAGTATCGTTGGCTCAAGGTCCTTAATCTTCTCAAAGTTGTAGGGCTCCGTGTCCTTGAGGTTGATGGTTTCAAGATACTCCTCCAGTCCGTAGAATCGAGCGCCCTTCCTAGCCAACAGGCGCTCGTCAGTGTCTGTATGAATCTCGTCCTGTACTGGTACGTAGCCAGTTTCGTACTCGGTGACAGTTCTTGTGCGGGTATGACCCTCGCTATCGGTGTAGGTTTCGGTGCGCTCGACAGGCACCTGCACTGTCTTGTAACCCTTGTACCATGTATCCGCTTTGACCTTCGCAGTCCAGACCGGCACGTAAATCAGCGTGTGCTCTACCACCTCGGCCTCTTTCACAAGCCCCTTGTTGAATCCCTTGTTCTTGTCAAGGAACTTGCGGAAGCCCTTCAGCCTCTCCTCCGCGTCTTTTGCGGTCTCCATGAGGTGGTCGCCAATCGCCTTCCC
>CAZSTY010000189.1:0-3580 GCA_964609885.1 uncultured archaeon | reverse complement strand
ATCATGGTCGACAGGAAAGGCGCCATCTATGCAGATCGCGAGGACATTGTAGAGAACAAGGACTATGACCCATTCAAGTATGACCTTGCGCAGAAGACCAACCCGGAGCGCCACACAGGCGACCTCGGAGAGGTCATCGACGGCGCTGACGTTCTTCTCTCTGCATCCACGCCCGTACCGGGAACCATCAAGAAGGAATGGGTGGCCAAGATGGCCGACGACGCAATCGTCTTCGCGTGTGCCAATCCCATCCCGGAGATCTGGCCGTGGGACGCAATCGATGCGGGTGCGAGAATCGTCGGTACTGGTCGCAGCGACTTCGACAACCAGATCAACAACTCACTTGGATTCCCAGGGATATTCAGAGGCACTCTGGATGTGCAGGCCACAACCATAACCGACGAGATGTGTATTGCTGCAGCTAGGGCCTTGGCTGACCTCGGCGCTAAGGAGGCCAGTGATCGGAAGGTCATTCCCACCATGGATCAGTGGGAACTGTATCCTGCTGAGGCAACTGCGGTCGGCATGAAGGCAATCGAACAGGGCATTGCCCGCAGAGAGTGGGAGGAGAAGGAACTCTACGAGCATGCCGAGAAGGTGATTCGGACCGCCAGGGCAGCCTCAGAGATGCTCTATCGTGAAGGCTTCATTCCCAAGGCACCAATATAGTCATTATAACACACATGTGTGGGGAATCATCCCCACACCACGGTTTTTTCTTCCACTTCTGATTCGGTGACAATCCTGATAGCCATCAGTGGCTCTCGTCTGGTGAGCTCACCGTATTTTCCGCCACATGACCAGCGAGCCGACAACAACAGGAATCGCCGTGATCAACAGGATTGCAACTATGAAGTTGACATGTGGATTCGAATCCAGACCATCGGGTATCAGGTCTCCGTCCGAGTCGGGCTGTAGGGGGTTCACTTGGTTTTCAAGCTCAAGAAAGTCACTAAGACCGTCATCATCTGTGTCCTCGTTGAGGGGGTCTGTGCCGAGGGCCACTTCATCCGAATCTGAAATGCCATCACGGTCGCCATCCGCTGAGAGAGGATTCGCACCAAAGATGTACTCCTGAAGATTGGTCAGCGTGTCATTGTCCGGGTCATCTGCAGAGTCATTGACCAAGGGGTTGGTGTGGAAGTCATATTCCCAGCCGTCGGGCATACCGTCAGAGTCAGTGTCATTCGAGATGGGGGATGTGCCGATTGCTACCTCCAGAATGTTTGTCAGGCCATCCTCGTCAGCATCCTCCTCGGCATCATTGCGAAGTGGGTCCAGACCGTTGATGACCTCGATGTAGTCGCTCATTGTATCCGAGTCCGTGTCAGGGACGAAGATGTCTGTTCCATACTTGGTTTCGTCCTCGTCTGATAGGCCGTCACCGTCCCAATCGAGAGGTGGATCCGGTGGTGGCCACGCGTATTGCTCACTGTCTGGTACGGAGTCGCCATCTGTGTCCTGTGTGTACTCCAAGAAGAGGCGAACCGAGCTATTAGCGGAGCCGGTGTTCTTGACTGTCAGGCGGACTATCCCGAGGGGAGTGGTCTTGTCCGCCCTGAGCGTGAAATTCTCTTGAGAAACCTCCGATGACAGGAGCACCTCACCGTCAAGCGTTGTAAGCGAGATCTGCACTGTGGCGTTGGGCGATATCGTACCGAAGACCGTTGGCTTCTCCTCGGTGGTCATCACAGCGTACAGGGAGCTACTATTGCCAGGATGAAGAGTAGACTGAAGCTTTTGCCTTGTCGGGCGTCCGTTACCCTGCATGCCAAGATATACTGCAACATAGGCGGCTGCCTCGGCAAGATAGAGTGCCTGCGTGCGGTTGTAGTTTGAGCTCATGGGCGTGTCAATTACGGGCGTGATGTCACTGGGCTTATGACCGCTCTTGACATTGATTGCGGGTATGCCCCGATCCCAAAACGGCCAGTGGTCAGACTGCCAATGAGTGTCCTCAGTGATGGTCATTATGTCGAAACCCTTGTGCAGAAGAATGGCATACAAGAGATCAGCAAGATACTTCGTCTGGTGATAGCCATGGGCAGATATGGTATTGCACTGAGCAATCAACCTCTTGGACTGGGGCTGACCTTTGTCGTAGAACAGAAGTTCGTCAAAGTTGTAGGCGGCAATCACTTTTACCCCATCTGACACGAGCTCCGAAACAACCTCCTTCGAGCCCCAGAGCGCACGCAATGTCTTCTCCGAGTCTAGGAACACCATGTTGCCGGAGTAGAAGCAATAGTACACATCAATCGGAAGCCTGAATCGTGATAGCATGTATGCCGTGGTCATGACCACCGCACAGCCGCCCGCATTCTGGTCAACTCCGGCAGAATCTTCTGGTCCGTCAAGATGAGCTCCAAAGACTATCGCCCGACTGTCGTTGCCATATCCCCGTTGCACAGCCACCACGGACTCATGATCGCCCCAATAAGAGGCCTCCATCCCCAAGGTATCGAAATAGTCCATGACGTATTTCGCTGCTTTTGTGTACCCTTCCGTGCCATCATACCGAATCCCGAACGAGTAGAGTTTCACAAGAGCATCGTTGATCAACGTGATTCTTCCAAACGTGGTGGCTATGTCCCACCAGTCAAGAGCATTGAGGGGATGTGGTTCAATCTTGGTCTCGGTCTGCTCCTCTTCATGCTGTGGAGACACCTGTTGTGAGTTGAAATAGAAGACCAGAGTCGCCGAAACCCCAATAACGAGCAGAAGTACCAGTGAGGCAGCCTTTCGTCTGTCCATCTTGACTCAGTCCGTGGATAGTACTTGCGGGATTGCAGGCACAGCACCCCTGAATAGTGCATAAATATGCGCCGAAACAAGCAGCATGAGAACTGGAGTCATAATGACCATGGACGTACCGATAGTTCTATTTGCCGTCGGCGCGGAGTGTTGCGTTCACAACAGATCTTGGTGCCCCCCATGTCATACGACAAATGCGTCAGGTGTGGTGCGTGCGTAAGAATCTGTCCGCTCTTCACTGCAAGAGAGGAAGAACAGTATACACCTCGAGCCAAGACATACTTGTTGCAGGTCATGGATCTCATCGAAGATGACGAGGAAATCGGACGCGAGTTCAGGCGTCTGCTCTTTCAGTGTACAATGTGTGGCCGCTGTGAGGAAGTCTGTTCGTCCGATGTCGATCTTCTCAGGATTTACCACGAGCAGCGTGCCAAGGCACTTGAAACCGCCCCCGAGGAGTTCGAATACCTCAACGCCCTTCGAAAGGCCCTCGCAAACGTGAAGAACATCTATGGCCTAGACCCAGAGGACAGGGCAGTCTTTTGGATGGATGAGTTGATAGATGACATTCCCGACATAGAGGACAGAGTGTACGAGGAGGGCAAGACGGCCGAGGTCATGGTGTTCCTTGGCTGTCTTATGTCGTTCCGGGCGACCCAGATGGATGTCGTGAAGTCACTCTTCAAGTCATTGGAGAGAGTGGGTGCCGATTATATGGTGATGGGGGCGCAGGAGTTCTGCTGTGGCCATCCGCTCTACCTCATGGGTGATGACGAGGGTGCGGAGGATCTGCGCCGACACAACAGGGAGGTCGTTGAGAAGGCAC
>CAZSTY010000188.1:0-3592 GCA_964609885.1 uncultured archaeon | reverse complement strand
TAGTATCAGAAGATTGTTAAGATGACCACAGGCGGCCCGTGTGCGATGTTCATACAGACACTACTCTCAACAGCCGCATTGGTTCTCCTGACAGAGCTTGGCGACAAGACGATGGTGACAACACTCTGCCTCAGTGCACAGAGCCGGCGTCCTAGGCTTGTCCTTCTAGTTTCACTGTTGGCTCTATTGGTCGCCTCCTTTATTGCAGTAGTAATCGGGTCCGTGCTCTCAACAACACTTCCTCTATTCATCCTGGTTGCTTTGTCCGCAGGAATGTTTATTCTGTTAGGAATTACCACGCTACTCCGCAGCGGAGATGATGTTGTCTGCGCGGCCACCCAACCACAGGGGGCCATGGAGATGTTCTCACTAGTTCTCTTCTCCGAACTGGGAGACAAGAGTGAGATTGCTATAATCGCATTGGCGTCAACATCTGGTTTCCCGTTGGCGGTCTTGGTTGGCGCAATGATTGGTTTCTTGGTCGTCAACTCTGTTGGCGTCCTTGCCGGTGACCGAGCTGCGGCGCAGCTTCCCGCACGTTTCATCAAGTATGTAACAGGGGCAGTATTCATCATATTCGGCGTGCTGACATTATTAGGAATGGTCTGATGCTCTACACTGTGCTTGAACTCTTCATGCGGCCAACTTCGGCGAAGATTTATGACTAATGCAACTCTCGGACACCGAGAGCAAGAGGTGCGGGTCTTGGCATTGGAACAGTCAGGCTATATTGGAGCGGTCTTGGAAAGACTTAGTGCGGCAGGAGTCCGTGTGGGTGATCGGATACGTGTTGTCCGAGGCTCTGGTGAATTCACTGGAATTCTCATGCCCCGTGCGCAGATTGGTGCTGATCCTGACCACGTTGTTGTGAAGCTAGATAGTGGGTACAATATCGGCATCCGGGTCGACTCCAACACTACGGTGAAAAGGCTCAAGTCGCCGAAACGCGTGAAGCAATCACGTGAAACGGTTCTCACTCCCAAGGAGAGTCTGCCGACGGTCGCAGTGCTCAGCACAGGAGGCACAATTGCCAGTAGAGTTGACTATCAGACTGGCGCAGTTAACCCTGCCCTCAGTGCCCAAGACCTCTATGAAGCTGTTCCTGAGCTTCAATCTCATGCGAATATTCGTGCAAGAGTTGTCATGAGTAAGTTCTCGGAGGACATCACTCCAGCCGATTGGGCGACGATTGCGAAGAGAACTGCGCGTGAAATCAGGAATGGTGCTGATGGAGTAGTGATTGCGCATGGCACCGACACACTAGCGCTAACAGCAGCTGCGTTGTCTTTTTCCCTTCAGAACCTTCCAGTTCCAGTTGTGCTCGTCGGTTCCCAACGCTCATCTGACCGACCTTCATCTGATGCGGCCCTAAACTTGGTTGCGGCTGTGGATGTTGCAGGGCGAGCAGATGCGGCGGAGGTTCTATTGGTCATGCACGGTGAAACTGACGACACTTTCGCCCTTGCCCACAGAGGTACTCGCGCCAGAAAGTGCCACACGAGCAGACGTGATGCCTTCCAATCCATAAATGCAAGTCCAGTGTTCCGCGTAGAAAGCTCTGAGATTACTGAGATGTCTCCCCCCTTGTATCGAAGAGATCCCACACGCCAACTAAGAGTCAAAGCCAAGTTTGATGACCACGTCGCCCTGATTAAGATGTATCCCGGCCTGAAACCAGATGTGATTGAGTATCTCATCAGTGCCGGATATCGCGGAATTGTTCTCGAGGGTACGGGCCTAGGGCATACTCCGCAGAGCATCCACCTCGCGGTCAAACAGGCTATTGACGCTGGTGTCATAGTGGCAATGACATCTCAATGTATCTGGGGGCGCGTGGACATGAATGTCTACCGTTCTGGTGTGAAACTGCTTGACATCGGTGTTGTACCATGTCAGGACATGCTTCCTGAAACCGCGCTGGTGAAACTCATGTGGCTGTTGGCGAACACGAAACACATTGAGGCAGCTCGTCGTGCGATGGCTATGCCACTTGTTGGAGAGATATCGTATCGTAGCGAGCTGGTCGCATCTGGTACAGGAGGCTCCGAGTGATGCCAAAGATTGACTATTCTAAGATTGGCTTGAAGGTGGGTCTGGAGCTTCATCAACAGTTGGATACGTCCCGCAAACTCTACTGCCATTGCCCCCCCATTGTCCGCGACGACCCCCCGCATGGTGTCTTTGTCAGGCGTCTCCGCCCGACACAGAGTGAAATGGGGGAGGTTGATCCCGCCGCCCTCTTTGAGTTCCAGAAACATATGCTCTTCTATTACGAGTATTACACAGACACGACGTGTCTCGTGGAGGCTGATGAGGAGCCGCCTCACGACATGGACCCAGAGTCGATTGATATTTGTCTGACAATGGCAAAGTTTCTGGACTCTGTGCCTGTCGATGAAGTTCATCCTATGCGTAAGATTGTCATTGATGGAAGCAACACCTCCGGATTCCAGAGGACGGCTGTGATTGCGCTAGGCGGCCACATAAGTGTGAACAACCGCAACATTGGAATTCAAACAATATGCCTAGAGGAAGACGCCGCACGAAAGATTACAGAGGACGAGGAACACAGTTCTCGGACATACCGTCTTGATCGACTGGGAATACCACTCATCGAGATTGCAACAGCACCAGACATCCGTACTCCTACAGAAGCACAGGAGGTCGCCCTTGCACTGGGTCTGCTACTTCGTTCAACAGGGCGCGTAAAACGCGGACTGGGCACAATCCGTCAAGATGTCAACGTGTCAATACGCGACGGGGCCATAATTGAGATCAAGGGTCTTCAACAGCTGGAGTTGCTCTCCAAGGTAGTTGAACTGGAGGCGATGCGTCAGATTCAGCTGCTTGGAATTCGTGACGAACTTGCCAGACGCGGAATCAATGAATCCGATCTCCGATTAGAACTCATTGACGTCACCGATGTCTTCATTGAGTCAGCCTCGAAACTAATTAGAAGAGCACTGCGAGCGGGGCACCGAGTGTTTGCATTGCGTCTTCCGGGGTTTGCGGGCCTCGTGGGGCGAGAGGTGCAACCAGGACGAAGACTGGGGACAGAATTCTCAGACTACGCGAAGTTCTGGGGTGGTGTTGGAGGTATATTTCACACAGACGAGCTGCCAAAATACGGAATCAGTCAAGACGAGGTTGAGAGGCTACGCAAGAAGGTTGGTGCCGATGGTCAAGATGCGGTCGTAATAGTAGCCGATGCAAAAACCCGGGCCAGAAACGCATTGGAGGCAGTATTCAATCGTGCGATAGAGGCCCTCCATGGGGTTCCTGCAGAAACCCGAGTACCATTGCCAGACGGAACCACAAAGTACGCAAGGCCCCGTCCCGGGGCGGAGAGAATGTATCCTGAAACAGATGTTCGTCCTGTCAAGATTACCGCGGAGCGTCTTGCACGCATTGCCAAGAACATGCCGGAAACACTTCAGGCGAAGGCGAAGCGTTTTGTTCGTCAGTATGCTCTCAGCGAGGAGTTGGCAGCTCAGATTACAAAGTCCCGCAATGTTGATCGTTTTGAGAAGATTGTTGAATCGTGCAGCGTTTCACCTACGCGTGTCGCAGTGACCCTTGAGAACACACTTGT
>CAZSTY010000187.1:0-3596 GCA_964609885.1 uncultured archaeon | reverse complement strand
CCGTTCCTGTCGCGAGAAACGAGTATGCACTCTCAAGGAATAGCGTCGCATGGGCGACCCTCTGGCTACTCCATATTGAATCACGCCTGACCACAATAGCGACCGACTCGTTTGCTCGTCTTCTCACAGAACGTTTCTACTGCCGCAATAGGTTTAATTTGGGCCAAGCGCAACGAACGCCCACATCACCCTGTAGGAGGAAATCTATGGTTTGGCACGCTCTGACTTGATTGAGTTTCACAAGAAGAAGAAATACCCTGTTCGTGGCGCCACCGTTGCCGTTGTTCTGGCCGTCTTTGTGATTTTCATTGCCGCAGGCGTCTACTCGTTGGCGAAACTGTGGAATCAATATGGTACGGTGGTTGTCAACTTCCTCCAAACGGTAGGAGTCCCTGAGATG
This sequence comes from uncultured archaeon, assembly GCA_964609885.1. Lineage (GTDB taxonomy): Archaea > Asgardarchaeota > Thorarchaeia > Thorarchaeales > Thorarchaeaceae > B65-G9. The sequence continues at coordinate 3,196 of CAZSTY010000187.1, read as the reverse complement.
ATGGGCAGCAACCTCATGACAGTCGTCCTCGCCTTCGGCGGACTGATTGCGCTCAGCCTCGTCATGGCGTTTGTTGCCTCCCTACTGGCAAAGAGACTGGGTGGCACCCTGATACTCATCGGTGCGGTCTTCATGAATCTCATCACCTGGGGAATAACTATCGCAGTGTTGTACGTGGGAGGATTCACTCTTGCTACGATTGGTGACATGTGGCCAATGTTCTTGCCAGGGGTCTTCACGCTCCTCATGACGTTTCTTCTGGTCACCGTGTTCAAGGATAGACTGCGGCGGGCTGGCGAGCTGATAAAGCTGACCGGGCAGGTATGCCTTGAGGAGAAGGGCGTCTTCGTGCCGCAACTCTTTGCAATGGCATTCTCGCTCATATCTGCGGTCCTCTACGCGGGCATCATTCTGGAGTTCACGCCCCTGAATGTGCTCCTCAATTCGCAGGCATGGACCATCGAGGCCTCGGCGGCAGCGGCCATTGGCATGATACTGTACCTCTTCACGACTGTATTCATCTACAATTTCGCCTACGCCACCACATCAGCTGTCACGTACATCTACATCCGCGGTCGTGACCCGAGCCTCGCTGACGGTGTTAAGGGTGCTCTGAGCGTCATAGGGGGCATCGCATTGCTCAGTGTGATGAGCGTGATTGTGAAGATTGTATCTGCGGCTCTCCGACGCGGGGGGAGCGAGGCTGGCGGAGCCGGCGCTGTAGTTGGAGGCATTGCGGCCAGCATCCTCGAATGGGTGTGGATGCTAATCAACTACTTCACCATCCCAGCAATGGTGGCCGAGAATCTCGGGGCGACAGATGGAATCAAGAGAAGCATCAGGCTGGTGCGGGGCAATTTCGTGGATGTGATCATCAAGGAAACGGGCGTCCGCTGGGGCTTTGCAGTTCTTGCAGTGATGTTCTTCGTAGGTTTTGCGCTTGGTGGGGCCCTCATAGGGTGGGTCGTCACGAGTGACCTAGCCATGGCCATCGCAGGGGCTATCGTATTCATGATCCTTGCAAGCATCCCGAGTGCCCTCGTTCTCAAGACTTTCGACATAGTCTATGTGACTCTCCTGTACGTCTTCATCCGAACAAAGGCGGGTGACATCAGGGGCAAGCTTGCTATCCCTGCCTCAATGAAGAAGGAGTTGAATGCAGCCTACAGGAAGGCGAACTCGTGATCCCGACAGACGGGCGGCGTCTTCGCCGCTCGATTCTGTCACTGTTTTTGCCACGACTGAGCAATGGCTACACCTCAACAGACTAAAGTACGTGCCACACATCTCTGCGCTTGGTGAGAGGTAGATGGATCCCGACGTTGCAGCTGCGAACGCGCTGGAGAGTGTTCTTGAGGCCCGAGCCGGAGAGTCAGTCCTCATTGTCTGTGATGACGTACGCGAAGATGTGGGGAGAGCCTTCGCAAGGGGTGCGATGAATCTTGGCCTATGGACTCGACTACTATTGCTCAAGACGAGTCCGGATTCGTATCGAACTGAGATACCACCAGAGCTCGTGGAGATGATTAATTCGCCTCATCCTCCGGACATATTCATCAACGTGCTCAGGGGACCGGCTCAGGAAACCCCCTTCCGTATCAAGATCATCAAGCTGGAGACCAGAAAGAGGCGGTCAAGGCTCGGGCATTGCCCGGGCATCACAATGGACATGTTGACAGAGGGCGCGCTCTCCCTGACCCGGGAAGAAAACGCCGAGATGCAGGAGAAGGCACGAAATCTTCTCGCTCTGCTCCAAGATGTGGAATCTGTTCATGTCACGGCTCCCGGTGGCACTGACTTCACACTAAGCGTCAAGGGCAGAACGTGGTTCACCGACACCGCAATCGACTGGAAGACCATGAAGTGGATGAACCTCCCAACGGGAGAGGTGCTGGTAGGCCCTGTGGAGACCTCCATGAACGGTGTGCTCGTTGCGGATGTGGCCGCGGGAGGCATTGGGCCCCTCAAGACGCCCATCACAATCAAGGTGGAGAATGGGAAGGTCGTGGATGTACAATCAGATGATAAGGAGGTCCTGCAGGTAGTTCTCGACACACAGGCCACCGACAAGATGGCAAAGTACGTTGGGGAATTCGCCTTCGGTCTCAATCCGCGAGCAAGACTCGTGGAGGAGTTCCTCGAATGCGAGAAGGTGAGCGCAATCCATGTGGCATTCGGAAACAACATGGACTACCCCGGCGTCACAGCGAACAACTCAGCCACTCATCAGGACTTTCTCGTGGACAAACCCACCGTCGAGGTGACTTACTCCGACGGCAGGAAGCGCATCGTGATGCGCGACGGTGAGCTTGTCTTGTAGCCACTCAGTCAAGCCACGCGAACGCCTCATTCCAAGTGGCACTAGAACCGGAGAAGGGATTGAGATAGAGTGTCTTGAAGAACCGAGCGATCTCCCCCTTCTCCACAGCTCTCTTCCATGTGGGCAATACGAAGTCCGTTCGACCAATGTAGTAGGTGAACACGTACGGGGCCCAGAAGTTCGGACGACCATCGGGGGTCTCCGGAGCTATGAAGTCCACGGATGCAGACGCGTCCTTCGGGTCACGCAGGGCCGTTTCTGCTATGTAGGAGGCGGCCTCCTCTCTCGTCATACCCTCCACGTTCATCATGAAAGCTGCGTTGATGCCAACGACCCGCCGGAGTGCATAGAGTGCGTCAACAACAAGCGCACGCGGGTCCTCTTCCTTGATCCCGAGAAAGTCCTTCGCCGTGTCTGCTGTTCCCTCGGAGATGACACAACGCCCCGTATGAAGTGGGACAATGCTCAGTTCCACGAAACCGTTGTCGCGGTATGCTTTCTCGCGCCACAGATTGGAAACGTGATGCTCATACTCATGGTACACAACGCCCATGAGTGAGTCACGATTGAAGCGGCGATCAATGTTGAACTGGTTGACCGACTTGAAGTTGCCCTGATAGTAGTTGTAGCCACTCCATGGCTTTCCGCGGACGGTTTCGTAGGTGACTCCATTGTCAGTGACACGCACGCCCATCTTGGAGAATATTCGCTCATCGAACAGCCTCCCAACTTCAGTCGACCTCTGTTGCAGTGTCCCCCTGATCCAGTCCTCCAACTCCTCGCCCTCAATGAGGCCCTTTTCCTGAAACGTCCGGACAGCATCATACAGGGCCTCATCATCTGGCGCACCTAATGCCTCTGCGACTGCCGCTCGGA
>CAZSTY010000186.1:0-3638 GCA_964609885.1 uncultured archaeon | reverse complement strand
ATACTTGTAGGTCACAGTAGCAACGGGCTGGAATTTCGCGTTCTCTCTGCCTGTGCCAAGGCGTGCATAGGCCTCGATTATTATCCTCTGCTTAGGAGCAAGCTTCACGAGGGGAATCTTGTCAGAGGCGGGCACGACTTTAGGATCTTGGGATATCAAATCACCGGAATAGACCATCTTTTCTTCGTCTTCAGCTTCGACCTCCAGAGTCAGCGTGCATTGGCAGAGGCTACATCCTTTGCCTTCGCAGTCACACTCCTCAGGAAGATTGTAATCATCCAGTGGAGTGACGAGGGGAATCAAGCCGAGTCGGTGTGCCAGCATCTCATCGTACATGACGCTTGTGTTCTCCAAGATGAGAACTTCATCGATTGCCATCGAGGGCAGTCTAGTGAGCATGGTTCTGCGCAGAGCATTTGCAAACGCCACATCTACACTCTTGATGAGGAAGTGGCACACGTCATCTTCCATGTGAATGATTGTGATTTCCACTCGATCACCTGACCTCAGAGGTTCTGCGTGTCCACCCAAAAGACACTATTCCCGGACGGACTCGCTAAGGACCATCAGGTCGATTAGCTCACTCGCCCGTGTCCTGGGCATGCTGGCGTGTCGTCTATGCGCATAAAAGCGTTGTTGTAGGAGTCAAGTAGTACGACCAAATACGTGATGAAACAGAGATGCCGTTCAGATTATGAGGCAACCTGTACCATATCTCTTAGACCGCTAACGATCAGGCGGTAACCGTGAAGACGCTGTTTGGGGTCGATAGCGACCATTCCGTATGTGGGAACGCCTAGGAGGTCTTGAACCGACTCGGGCTTCATAGAGCCGGGCAAGTCTTGTTTGTTGGCAATTGCAATGACTTGCTTCCCCTCTAGTAAATCTTTGTACTTCTCAAGCAGCTGACGTGTCTTAAGAACAGCTTTTGGTGTGCTCTCTGTGACAACAACAACCATCCGGCTGCCCTTCATGAACTCGGGCCACATGAACTCGAAGTGGGTCTGCCCGCCCATCTCAATCAGAGTAATCTTTGTGTCGTTATCTAGAGTGATTGTGCCGCAGTCCATTCCCGCAGTCGGCTTGTACTTGCTCTCAAGCTTGGTGACATTGTCCGTGAGCAGACGAATCAATGTGGACTTTCCTGCGTATCCTGCACCCATCAGAGCAACCTTGACATATCGGGTCATATCGAGTGACTCCCAGACTGTGAACACGAGAGTACATACATGAACAGCATATCAGGTGTCGTGTTACGATAGTAACATTTGCACCGAAGACTCAAGACAGAAGCTCTTAACAACAGGAAACGGATTGCGTCAGTTGGTCTGATAACATGGCATGCGTTGGCCCCAATGTAGTGGTAATTGCACATGATGCGTTAGACACTCTACCAGACATCGTAAGAGAACACGGACGTGCCATCTTTGTGACCGACCGTGTCATTTTCTCAAGATACAGGGTTAGATTGAAGGAAGTAATGGGTGCGGATCCCAATTGGCTGATGGTGGAGGATTTCTCAAGTCGCAATATCCCGGCAGAATCTTTCGATGTGATTGTGGGGTTCGGAGGTGGTCGCAGCATTGACGCCGCAAAACTAATCGCAGCAGAAACAGGGCATGAATGGATATCCGTCCCCACTGCCGCCTCGCATGATGGCATTGCAAGTGAGGCTGCCTCCGTCAGTCATAATGGATATCGCTACTCGAAGCGGTGTAAACTACCGATTGCAGTAGTCGCTGACCTAACAATAATGTCAATGGCACCTCGTCAGCTTCAGCTCGCAGGCACTGGCGACATCCTATGTAAAGCGTCGAGCCTAAGCGAGTGGAAAATGGCACATGAGATTGGGGGGGAGCCCTTCAATAGAGATGCATTCGGTCTCGTCAAGCAGGCACTGGAGAGCATTCTTGAGAGCAATGATCTTGAAACCCTTGTTCGTGCTGAGATAGACGCGGGAAAGGCCATGTATCTAGCAGGCAGTTCCCGGCCATGCTCGGGCACAGAGCACGCCATATCTCATGCCATGGAGCGTAGAGAACACAGTCTTCATGGACTTCAGGTCATTTTCGCCACCCCTCTGTGCCTGCACTATCTTGAGGAGAGGGGCTATGCGATGTATCGTACGCAACAGATAATCGATGTGATGGAGAAAAGGGGGTTGCCAAGGTCCTTGTCAGATATGTCAACGGATGCTGAAACATTCCTAGATGATGTTCATCATGCATTGAGAATCATGGAGAAGAGGAACCGACTCTCAGTCTTGAAAGACGTAAGCGACAGTGAGATTCTCCAAACAATTCACGAACTTTACTGATAGAGGAGCTGAATGAGGCTCCACTTCGACAGTTTTAAAAGAACGCATCACGACGGCGACGAGAACGTCCCACCCGAGGGAGTTCACTTCAGAATTACCAATGAAGTGTAAGACAGAGGTAGTAGAAATGCCTAAGCCAAGTTTCGTAGACTGGGAGCCCACAGAAGAGCTTCAGAAGAACGCGCTGGAGGCCCTTGAAGTAGCAAGGGACACAGGCCGTGTGAAGAAGGGTATTAACGAAACCACCAAGTCGATTGAACGTGGAATCGCTAAGCTAGTTCTCATAGCCGAAGATGTCGAGCCGCCAGAAGTAATAATGTACCTTCCGGGGCTCTGTGACGACAAGAATGTCCCATACATCTTCGTGAAGAGCAAGAAAGACCTCGGTGCAGCAGCCGGGATTGCGAGACCAACTGCTGCAGCTTCAATCCTCGTTGAGGGCAAGGGTAAGGATCTCGTGGCTGATGTGGTTGAGAAGATTGCTGCACTGCGGAAGTAAGCCCCTGCTAGGTGATGTATGCCCATGAGCAGTCAAGAAGACAAGGAACCCGCCATTCCTGCTGAGGTCATCCAGCTCCTCGGAAGAACCGGAGTGACCGGAGAGATCACTCAAGTACGAGTCAAGATACTTGAGGGCAGGGACAAGGGGCGAGTTCTGACCCGGAATGTGAAAGGCCCAGTCAGGCTTGGTGACATTCTCATCTTGAGAGAAACCGAGCGAGAGGCCCGCAAGATGAGGAGGCGCTGAGGGTATGGTTGGTACTCAGAAGTGCGTCTTTTGCGGCAGGGATATAGAGCCCGGCACAGGAATCGCATTTGTTCGGACAAAGGACGGCGCAGTTCTGTGGTTCTGCTCCAACAAGTGCAAGGTGGCCAGCCTCAAGCGAGGAATGAAGCCTCGTGATACAAAATGGACGGCGGGCTATAAGAAGGGCGGAAAAGCTCGATAACAGTGTGTCTTGCCGAGCCTGATTAAGACCCAGATGATAGAGTGACCATGGTGGCCAACGGCCACCTGGTACTCCTTACTCTTTCTTGTCAATCTCCTCTCTAATGAGAGAGAAGATTGCAGAGGCAAGTGCATGTACTTCTTGGGTTTCGATGTTTCGTGCATCCTTCGAGAGCCAGTCTTCCAGCGATTGAAGAACAGCAGTTGACTTGTCATTATTCTGTATTGCAGTGGTGATAAGCTGACGCATCTCAGCCGTATAGTCTACACCGTTTCTGGTGTAGCTCTCTATGTAACGTATTGCCTCGGATTGGGCCGACGGCGCCTCGATTACACCCCCTTTCTCGGTCCAGAGCCGAATCTCCTTAGCCG
>CAZSTY010000185.1:0-3642 GCA_964609885.1 uncultured archaeon | reverse complement strand
ATAACGATAAAAGAAACGGGCGTCCTCTTTCCTCGTCGCATAGACGATGGAGACCATGCCCCTTGATTGCGTCAGCTGCGCTTGTAGACCTGCAGGGTCCGAAGATGCTGGCACAGGAGTCATTCTACCAAGACCCCCCAGACATGTCCATGGTGAACAGCGCTCTTGAGAGGTTTTATGCGGCGGTAGAATCGGGGGCACCAGAGGGCCTAGTACGATCGAGGATAGACTCTCAAGAGGCGTTCGTCTCGCGAATCGGAGAAACAACGGTCATTGTGGTCTTCTCTGACAGGACGGGTTTCGACGAGGTTGATGCGGCATCGGTGAAGGCTCTCAACACGGCATTCAATTGGCTTGTCGGCGACGGATCCGTGCGGGCCAAGAAGGACGAATTCGGGGCTCTGGTTCGCCGGCATCTTCTGAGGCCAGCAAGGTTGTGTCTTATCACAGATGACAGTCTCTCAGCTGATAACGTGTCAGGCGGCGCGATTCTGCAGATCGTGGGTTCGATGGGGCAGCGCACTCCTGAACCTATCCAAATGGGGCCCTACAGTGTTTCAGTGTGGCACTACGCTTTCGATTCATTCACGTGGTCCGATGAGCTTGGCGATGTGGATGCATTTGCTTTTGTGGCCTCTCCTGAAACGGGGGAGGGTCACTACTCCAGGGTTGTGAACACAATCAGAAGCCATCGGCCGTCGGTCCCGGTCATGGTGATCCCCTCGTCCGATGACCAGCTTGAGTTCGCTCGTCAAATCGAGGAACGATTCGAGATTGTGCTCTGTGACGCAGTTTCAGGTGTCCCTTCCGAACTCATCCTATGTGTCATGTGCACCGCCATGATGACAGATATGCATCCGGAGCTTGCGCAGGAAACGTGGCGCATCGACCACAGCATCGACAGGAAAAAGGTCGAGTCGCGGGCTGTTGGCCATCAGGCCTTTTTTGTCATCGACAAGAAGACGGGCCGTGCCGTCTACTCGTTCTACTATGAGACCAAGTCCAAGGTGCTGGAACGAGCTCCGAACGTGATTGCAGCAATCTCGATGTTCCGTCTGGATACGACGCTGAGTGGTAAGACATCGGTCTTTCGAGCGGGGGATCTCAACTATATCATCATCGAACGTGAGAATCTTGTGTTTACACTGATAACGGGCGACGAGCAGAATGTGGAAGAGCTGCGCGAGAAGTTCTCGTTTCTTCCGGAGTTGTGGGCCGATGAAGAACCTGAGAATGTTGAGTGTACAGAGGACGACCTCTACACATCACCACCCTTCACTCTCAAGTTGTTGGCCACTTTGCCTCCAGAGAGCCTTCTTCCCAAGATGGTTCCTGTCCGTGTTGAGGAACCAGACTGGAGCCGATTTAGGTCCGAGTTGGTACGGGACTTTCTGCAAGCCGTGTGGGGCAGCCTAGACGGAACACTAGACATCGGCAAGCTGGCCGTTGGCGATGGGCCGAAGATGACGCTGGGGGCAATCCATTTTCTCAAGAGGCTGGGAGCCATTAGGCTACGCGTTGTGATACGTCCTGAGGACCGTCCCCGGCTCACGGGTCACTTGGATGTGGGCCTTCGAAGCCTCTACGAGAACATAGATCGGATAGTGGGCGAGGCGGATGGCACGAAGACCATCTCTGAGATCTCTGGAAGACTCGGCATAGAAACGAACGTTCTTATCACAGTCTTTGCCGAACTCTATAAGAGAGGAATAGTGACGTTTGACACCTGAACAGATACCACCCAAAAAGCTTCATAGCCCATCATGCCACGGTATCTCGTGGAGTCCCTGCCGAACCGCAAGCGAGCTGGCCGTTCGATGGGAGGAGTAACAGCATGATTCACAACGTGGTGCTCATCAAACGTGACACGGGCGAGATTGTGACCCGTGTCAGGTTCTGGAAGATCGAGTTCAATGAGTCCCACATTCGCGAGTTCCTTGTCGGGTACCACGACCTGCACAACACGGAGGGGCTTGCCAAGGACACCCCAATCTACGTCGGCCAGCACAAGGTCTTCCACAGTCCCGTCGGCGAAGATATGATACTTCTGTTTGCCACGGATGGTCGCGACGAGGACCGCACCATCCAGTATAAGGTTCGGGAGAGTGCAGCTCGTATAGAAACGGCCCTGAGAGGCAATACGCTTAGCTACATTCGTGACAATCTTGACGATATTCTCGGCGAGCTGGTGTTCACACACTTCAAGGTGTCCTTCGTCGGCGCAGGAGGTGTCGGCAAGAGCACGCTTCTCAGACTCCTCTTCGGGAAGGAACCTGCGCCCGGAGGATATGTGCCCACCATCAACGTCGCGGTTGACGCATCAGAAACAATTCAGTTTGGTACCTTCTTGGTCACCATATGGGACTTCGCTGGACAGGCTGTCTTTCATGACCTATGGGGATTCTACTTCCAAGGCACTGATGTCATCTTCCTGATCACTGACAGCAGTTTCCGTAATGTGATGCAGACCAAGACGCTTCTCAGAAACATCAGAAAAGAGGCCCCAGCAGTCCCATTGTTTATCATTGCGAACAAGCAGGACTTGCCCGAGTCAATGCGTGCTGACAAGATTCAGCGGTTGCTCGGAGCTCCGACGTTCCCAATGGTGGCCACGGACAAATCCAGAAGAGAAGAGTTCATTCGTTTCATGCTAGAGGTCGCCGCCAAGACGGTTGGCGTGGAACTGCCGGACAGGCCTCTGAGTGAGATGATCACTGTTCGAAGACGAACTGAGGACATCTTCCCCGATCAGAGTGCAATGCCCCGGCACACACAGACGGGATACGAAACCGTCCCGTACGAGGAGAGCTCCCCCTTAGCCGGCTCCCCCCGTCATCCTGACAAAGCTCAGTTGCCAAGTGGAGCTGAAGCAAGCCCGACGGGCCAAGGGGCTGATACCACGGCAGTACCAACTCCGGTTGGTGAGGTTGAAGAGGCCAAGATACTCCACCTCATGATTCTGGTTCATCACAACGGTTTACCCCATATCGCTTTCGAGCTGAACTACGGTGATGAACCTGTCCAGGGCACTGCCGTTGCCTCCCTAATCTCTGCTCTCGACTCATTCACAGGCATTGATGCCGAAACACCGGGTGTGCAACGGAAGACGGACGCGCTTGAGACCATCCAGCACGAGGGCAACCTCATCATGGTGGAGAAGTCTGCGAACTTCCTGATTGCACTCACGGTGACGAATGACTCTCGCGAAGAGGAACAGAGGCGCGAGATGTCTTCTATTCTTGTGGACATGGAAGAACAATATGCTGATGTCTGGGACACTTGGGACGGTGATGCGTCTGTCTTTGAGCCGTCCGTGTTCCGTGTTCTGACATCGTTCCCCCTGTGTGAGGTCGGCTTCGACTATGTTGTCCGGTCTCGCGAGGCGGGCAAGCCGCTTCCCTTCAAGAACAGGGAGGTCGGCCGTGCGATTGTGACGGTGAAGTCGGCGGTGGACGGAACTACGACAGTGGGTGGCCTCGTGAGAAGCCTCGACTTGCCACGCGAAGTCGTTCTCGGCTGTCTTCAGATCATGGTGAAGTACGGCTGGGTGGACTTCCAGGTCGTTGTCGGTCCCAAGACAATCCTGAAGAAGAAACGCGATGTGGATGCCGATTTGCAGAAGATCTACGGCGAGGCTGTTGT
>CAZSTY010000184.1:0-3675 GCA_964609885.1 uncultured archaeon | reverse complement strand
GCACTCTTCGCGACACCGACCACACATGAAACATCCAAATATGCGCTCAGCGAGCTCCTCGGTGTACTGCATCTTGCCCTCAAGGATGGCGCGGGCGATAGCCATTCTCCCGCGAGCCGTAGATGACTCCCAGAACTGGGTGTACAGCTCCGGACAGCGTTCTCCGAAGTCTTGGCCGCGACACATCTCGCATCTGCCGCATGCATAGATCATGTCCTCGTACTGCTTGATGTTCATCTCAACTCCTCCTCTGGAATGAAGATTCCACGTTGCAGTATATTCTTGGGGTCGAGAGTCTTCTTCAGGGTCTTCAACAGACGGTAGTAGCCAGTGTTTCGGGAGGCAACTATTTTTCTCAGGCCATCACGTCCTCCAATTCCGTAAGGCACGAGCGGACCCTTGAAAGCCATCTCGTTAATCTCATCAGCCAGCTTGACTATCTCATCCCACTCACCGGGCTCACGATAGTTCGTCACCATGAATGCAAGCCAGCAACGGGGCAGCACTTGGCCGCCAAATCCTGCCTTCTTGTAGCCACGTTTCTCAATCAGCTCCTCACGCCAGATCTTGTACAAGAACGTGATGTCGTCGATACGCAGACTCCCCGACGCAATGAAGTGCCACACGCCCGTAGCAAATATGTCCTTGAGACCTGTCAACACACGGTCATAGTAGTCGTTTGCTGGCTCAGGATCAATCATTTGGCCTCCAAGTCTTTTGATCTCCTCTTCGATTCGCTTGCGCCTATGCTCAACTATTACCTCTTCGTAACCGAAGACATCCATGAGCAGTGTGAAGACATCGGGGGCCGTCGGATCTACCCACAGGTATATTCCCTGCAGATACTCGTCCCCGACGTGTCGATTTATGAAATGACCGAACTCTATCACCGAGTCCAACGATGGCATGGTGGCGGCAAGCCGTACTTTGAAGTCGGAAACCGGGCGAATTCGGAGAGTCAGCTCAGTACACACACCAAGAATTCCTTCTGACCCTATGAACAACCCCGCTAGATCCGGGCCAAGCGCCTGTCGCTTGAACTTTCCAGCGCTGGGCCATGCAGCAGACCCTGTCTGGACAATATCACCGTTAGGTAACACAATCTCCATGCAGAGAACATCGCCTTCACCATGAAAGCCGAACTTCGCAGTACTGTGGGGCCCGCTACCCGCCTTCATCACCGAGCCGCCCACGGTCATTGCCGGCCCTCCGGCCTCGCTACAGAGATATGTCAGACCGCGTTTCCTGAGCTCCCCGTCAATCTTCGACCAAGTGCAATTGGGCTGAACTGTAACGGTCAGGTCGCGTTCGTTGATCTCGACAATCTTGTTCATGAGTGCCATGTCGAGCATAATACCCGGTTCTTGAGCGAGATACGCGTCCCAGTGAGATGTCCCACCACCACGCAGATACACCGGAACCTCGAGTTCGTTTGCCACCCTAAGAATCTCAACAATCTCATCCCTTGACTCCGGCATCACGGCACATAGAGGCATCTTCGGCGAGGCAGGGCTGAGGTCGCGGCTGTACGCAATGAGATCAAACTCTCGGTCAGTCACTCGCTCTGGCCCCACAATCTCTCTCAGCCGTTCAAGGAGCAGGCTTTTGTCGGCCATGTTATGCACACCCAGACCAATCGGTATCTCTACACAGGATGTTAAACCCATATTAAATCGTTCGGAACGCAACCAGTTATCTTAAACTTCCGGACCAGACATCAGACCCCATTCTAGAGTATAGCTAGGGGATGGGCTTTTCCTTATGCATCTCATGCGGGTCCCGTCCCTCTTCGAGTTTTTCTGCCCACCATCGATCTACCGACACCGTATCCTCTGCGGCACCCAGTACATCATCTATGTAATCACGGGGGATGACGACAACTCCGTCACCATCCCCGAAGACAAGATCGCCGGGGTGAACCAGGATTCCTCCGCACATGACAGGCTCGCCCACAGACTCGACATTGAGCCTCCCACGCATGGTGCCGGGATGCCGTCCGCGAGCAAAGACAGCAAATCCAAGTCGGTCTATATCCGCGATATCACGTGAAGTGCCATCTACGACGGCTCCCCTCAGTCCTCGCTTGAGACCGATTCTTGTCATCACCTGGCCCCAGACAGAGCAGTCATGGGCTCCAACAGCGGTCATGACAACAACGTCTCCGTCACAGGCTCTCGTCGCTAGGGTCATGAACCGGTCCAGCTGAGCCTCATCGTATGGATGGCCAGGAGGTGCCCTAACAAGCTTACCAGTTCTGGCGAAGCCCGCAAACCTCTTGATCTTCGTCAATGGGCGAATGCCAGAGTCCATGCATACTGGTCCAACTCCGACCTTGTCAGCCGCATCAGATACTGCTGCAACATACAGCCTCAAGACGCGGGCAATGATCTCTTGTCGATTCATAGTGAAACCTCAATGTCTGCGCTACTTCTCCCAACGGTATATACACCAGGGGTCGCCTCGCATCATACAGCGCGGGAGTGTGAGACGTAAATCGGGATCGACCGCCTGACCAATTCCCTCGTCCATGGCACACACCCACTCGCAGATGTCTTCTTGGGCCATGGTTTGGAACGTATCCAGCCAAGGACATCTCGTGACCTTTATCTCCAAGTGTCTGTCGTCGACACTCACAAGTTCCAAGCCAAATCCAAAGAACGGCGTTGCTCTCTCGAAGAAATGGAATATCGACTCAAGATCGTGCTCCCTGAGCTCACCGTTGCGAATCGCCTCCCTTCCAATGTCAAGGCCACGAAGACGATTCGCCTCTCTAATGACTTCGAGCCCCTCTGAACCGAAGGCCTCTCGAACCGCTTCCACATAGACCGCATGAGCTGCGGCCAGATTCGCCATATTGACATCTCGTACCTTTTCCGGGGTTGGCAATGATTGCTCCTCCACAAGAAGCGGGCTACTCGTAGAATATTAAGGTTCTCTAGAGTCCGCGATGGCCCCATCTTTAAGTTTCATTATCATGATAGACCACTTTATAAACCGCCGATGTCGCGCCTGCGGCGGTGGAATCCTTGCTGGCGGCCAGGAACCAAGAGATTGAAGCAAGTCAGATTCGGCTAATTTTCAACAAGATTGTCGGCAGAAACGACATCATCAACCTCACGGCCGGAATCCCAGACTTCGACACACCGCCCCACGTAATCGAGGCGGCGAAGCGCGCTATGGACGAGGGCTACACGCGGTACACCCACAACGCGGGCTACATAGAAACCCGCGAGGCGGTAGCACAGAAGCTCAAGCGTGACAACAACATTGACGCAGACCCTGTGACCGAGATCATGATGACAGCAGGGGGAATGGGCGGCCTGCTGCTCGCAAACCTCGTGTTGGTCAATCCCGGTGACGAGGTCCTTATCCCAGACCCCGGCTTTGTCAGCCACGGCCCCCACGCTGTCATGGCGGGAGGCGTCCCAATCCCAGTACCGCTCCACAAGGAGAACAATTTTGGGCTCAGAGCCGAGGACATTGAGCCTCTCATCACAGACAAGACCAAACTGATGATCTTGAACTCACCAAACAACCCCACGGGCGGCGTGACCGAGGAGAAAGAGCTGAGAAAGATTGCCGACTTGGCCATGGAGCATGACTTCTACATCGTGGCAGATGAGGCCTATGAACAGTTCAACTTCCTGACGGACAGACCGTTCTTCATCGGCAGCA
>CAZSTY010000183.1:0-3682 GCA_964609885.1 uncultured archaeon | reverse complement strand
TCCCGACGCGGACTTTGTGGAGAGTATCTTTGGTGGCTTTATCGTTGTAATCTCCAGTTACCTTGGGATAACGATGACCTCTGCCCAGTCAATTGTGGGTGATGCGCCCTTGCGAAGAATGCTGTTGACGCCCACGAACAGACTTGAGGTCGTTGTGGCAAAGTCGGTGGCGTATGTGATTATTGGGTTTTTCCAGTCGCTTCTGTTGATATCGCTCTGGGTGATTGCTTTTGACCTCAATCTGAACACGGGCTTCGAGAGTCTGGTCATCATCATGAGCCTCACATCTCTGACGGGTGCCGCCACAGGAATACTCATCTCTGCCATCTCCTCAACGCGGCTTCAGGCCAATCAGATGTTCCTCTTTGTCCTGTTTGGCACCCTAATCTTGTCCGGCTTCTTCATCGATGTGGGTGTGCTGGACGAGGTTCTCCCTCTGAACCAGGGGCTGAAGCTCCTGATAGACACGGCCTTCAAGGGTCTCACGCTCGTCCATGTGGCAAGTCGTGTGCTGCGGCTTTTGGCATTCTCAGTCTTGGCTATCTTGGGTGCCACGTTCGTCTTCTCAAGAAAGCCGACTCTCGGCTAGGCGGTGATACTAATCATGGTCCCATCTATTGATGATTCGCAGGCTGAACCGACGGAGCGTCCGTCGTTCGTTGAAGAGGCGTACTTCTCAGGTGCTAGAATAGGCGACGCAATCGACTGGATACTTGAGCGGCGAGACCGTGAGATTCACTGCGAGGTTGAGGGCCTACTCACCGAAACACGCGAGCGCGTGCGTTTTCGTGGGCGCATACTCTCCGTTCGTAAGGGAATGCTCTCGCGACAGATTGCCGTTCTGTTGGAGGAGGACCTTCGTCGTCGGAAGAAGGGGAAGTTGGACAAGGTTCTCACTGTTGGCAGCAATGCCAGCACATCCGAGGACGTTGCGGCCACACAGATTACTCTGCAGAACTACCTGAAGCGAGACATGGCTGGTGATCTCTTCTTCAACGGCAGTGAGCTGCAACAGGCTGCGAAGGAGCTTGAGAAGATCCTCAAGGCTCACAAGGTAGCCTGTACAGTCTGGGGCGAACGACTCTCTGACAAGACCTCCATAATGATTGAGGGGAGGGCGGTGGGCGCCTCGGTGAGTCCTGCGCCGCTGCTTCCCGAGGGAACCCTTGAGGTACGGGTGGAGCCGGAGGACTCCGTGGGCGACCCCAAGATATACCTCGTTGTTCAGCCGCAGTTTCTCTTCGGCCCGAAGTCTGACCCCAACCTGACGATCGCAGCTCGGAAGGTCTACATCCGCCCCTTCGCCTGGGTGGAAGCCCCAGCCTACCGCAATGTGCTTGAGGCACGGAACCTCACAGTGACGGTCAAGGGCGGTAAGAAACTCATTGAGAATGTCACCTTCGCAATTAAGGAGGGTGAGATGCTTGCAATTATCGGAGAATCGGGCGCTGGCAAGTCTACGACTGTCAAGGCACTGATTGGAGATATCCCAAGCACTGGTGTCGCAAGGATTGCAGGTATAGACTCCCGCAATGCTCAGAAGGTCCGGTACTTCTTCGGCTACTGCCCGCAGGATCTCAGCTATATGTACGAGACCTTCACGCCTCTTGAGAACATCATCGCCTTCGGCAAGCAATACGACATACCTGAATACCAGCTCATTCAAGACGGGAAGATGCTGCTCCGTGACTTTGGCATACTCGACAAGGCGAACAATCCCACACGTGAGTTGAGCGGAGGTCAGCAACGCCGCGTATCAATCGCAATAGCGCTGGTTCACCGCCCTAAGGTTCTCCTGATGGACGAGCCCACAAGCGGACTTGACCCTGACAATCGGAATGAACTGTGGCATTTCTTGGACTACATCAACAAAGAGTACGGAACGTCCATGGTTGTGATAACTCACTATCCTGCAGAGGCCGAGTTCTGTGACAAGGTGGCGGTCTTCATGCGCGGCAAGAGCCTTGTGGCCTTTGGGAGTCCGACGCGTCTGAAGGAGTCCATGCCGAACAGGGGCTTCGCAGTCGGAATTGTCCTTGAGGAGGTCGATCCTCGCGCCCGCCGCATTCTCGAGAATGTTGAAGGAGTGCAGTTCGTACTTCAACGCGGTGAGCTTCTGAAGGTCTTCACAGAGGAACCTCTCCAGGAGATTGCGGAGAAGTGCCTCACGGCCCTTGAGGAGAACGATATCCCAGTCAAGATTGTGAAGACGAAGTCAGTCGCGGACATGGTTGACTACTACATTGCTATCACTAGGGGTCTAATCTCAGGGATTATCGAGAAGTGATGCTCATGTCGCACGCCGTCGGAACAAGGAGAGCTCAGGTCGGACTCGGACGCAGAGCCCTGGTCTTGTCTCTAGTGTTCGTACTTGTTGTGAGCACGTTACCTGTCACTCTCCTCTCCACAGGCCCCGCGAATCAGCTCGCCGACAACCCGTCACCAACTGCGAAGGTCGACTCTCGGCTGTTGAACCTCACATCCTCCAATCGTCCGGTTGATGTGCTGGTCAGTTACGACGGCCCTGCGGGAGAGTTCAAGACCCGCGCCGCGCTGAGCATGATTGACGAGTCTGCAGAACTCGTCAAGGTCTACAAGGACATCAACATGATGCGTGTACGGATGATAGCGAGCCGCATCCCCGCGTTGGCGCGTGAGGCCTTTGTTCGTGGCATATGGTCGAACGAGATGCTCAATGTTTCTTCGCGAGCCGCGGATTCCTCAGATGTGACCACCTCTTCAGACTACGTGTCACCAGTGGACTTGCTGGGTGTCAGGGATCTGTGGGATCAGGGCTACAACGGTTCGGGTGTGGTCGTAGCGGTTCTTGACACAGGGATTGACTTTCTTCACCCTGACCTTGACGACCTTGACGATAACAGTAGCACCCTCGACCCGAAGGTGACGGCCTTCGCGTCATTTGTCGAGGCCGATACTCTTCCGGTAGACATCATTGGGCACGGAACGTACGTTGCCTCAATCATAGGCGGCACCGGGAACAAGTCGGACGGCGTGTATGCAGGGGTTGCTCCTGGAGTCACTCTGCTGTCCGCAAAGGTCACCCTCGGAGGCCTCTTGGCGGCGCCTAGCTGGATCGTGTCTGGAATCGAGTGGGCCTGCAGCCGCGGTGCGGACATCATAGTGCTTCCGTTCAACACGTTCGGGGCCCCTGGTGACGCGGTTTCGGAGGCGGTTCGAGCCGCCGTGGAGCGTGGCGTGCTCGTCATTGCTGCGGCTGGCGATGATGGCCCTGACTACCTCACCATAATGTCTCCAGGTGGAACAATGTCCGCATTGACGGTCGGAGCCTATGATCCTGTCAATCAAGAGGTGCCTCCCTTCTCAGGTCGCGGTCCGTCTCTTGAGATGATGACCAAGCCGGACCTTGTGGCCCCGGGCGTGGGTGTCGTTGGAGCCCGCGTCGGCGGCGGGCTTCAGGACCTAGGGTTTGGTGGATTCAACCTTGAGGATGTGGGTTCGATTGCGGATCTGCTTGGCGGACCGTTGGGCGAGCCAATTGATGACTACTATGTTCGGGCGGACACGACCGCGGCGTCGGCGGCCATCGTCGCAGGGGCTGCAGCAATTCTTCTTCAGGCCTTTGACCGGACCACTCCAATAGTCGTTGGGAACGTCTTTCGTGATACAGCAACACCTCTCGACTATGATGCCAACGATGCTG
>CAZSTY010000182.1:0-3685 GCA_964609885.1 uncultured archaeon | reverse complement strand
CACGCGTGGAGTAGTCTGTCATGTGATGCTACCGCTTGAGTGTACGCTTGCGTCTTCAAAAGGACCACGAATTTTGATGAACGGCAAGGTCGGGATGGAGAGTAGTACGGATGCCAGAGGAACGACTAGAGCGGTCTGAAGCGTCATGCCGGGGAGATCTGCTACAAGTCCTGTGATGAATGGTCCTACTGTGCCTCCGAAGAATGCAAACACCACAGCAAGGCCAAAGAGGCGGGCCTCCATTCCTCGCGGCACGATGCGTGCGTACAATGCCCTCGTGAGTGCCATGTTGCCTCCCAATGCGAAGCCTGCTACCACAGCCACCAGCCATGCAGGCAGGTTGGCACCGGCGAGAGCCAGCGATGCGAAACCGACGGCCCAGAGAGCCAGATTCGCCGCCTGAGCCTTTACGAGTCCTATCCTGTCGCCGACTCTGCCATGTACAAACGCGCCGGCCAGTGCACAGGGAAGAGCAGTGGCTACTACTGCCAGCGTTTCTTGTGCAGATAGGCTCAGGACCTCCACAGCTAGGACGGAGGCAAAGCTCATGACAGTCGACACAGCATCCCCCCACAGTATTGACCCTACGATGTATGCTCTGAGCGAGCAGTCGTTTCTGATTGCTCTCAGACTCTCACGAAGAGCTTCCCCTAGCCCTATCGTCGTTGGTGTCGAAGTCCTATGTTCTCTGACGAGAAGAACTGATACGCTACCAAAGACCGCAAGAAAGCCTCCCACAAACGTCAGAGCCGCCGCCCTACCTAGGACACGGTCCACTAGGACTGTGATCCCTGCACCTAGGGCTCCTCCAGTATATCCCATCACGACGCCAATGGCTGACGTAGTTCCCATAAGATGCGCCTCGCCCTCCTGAGCTAGGAACGAGTTCATTCCGGTCCATCCAGTTTGCACGGCCAATGTCATGATAGCGAACGCAAGAAGAAGGCCTGTGAGGCTATTGAGCTGCCCCATTACTCCAATGCTTGCTCCTCCGATGATAGCCGAGATCACAACGGTCGCCTTTCTTGCCAATGCCTTCTCACTGCTTCTGTCTATGAGTGCTCCCACCACCGGTGTCCATGTTGCAGCCACAGCCCCTGTTATCATTGGCAAGAGGCCGACAGTGCTCATTGTTCCTCCGCTGTCCAAGACCATGAGTGGCAGGTACATGGCATTGACGGCGAAGGCCACAGGCGTGGTCGCGAAGTCGTAGATTGACCAGAACAGAGTCGTTCTCCGGTCCATTGGCGATCACATCGGTCTATAATTTCACTGCCGATGGTTTGTCTGTGTGAGCTGAGAGCTTTATTTATATTGGACCGTCCGGATTGACTCTGTGCGACAACAACTCGGACATGGGGAACAGGTTGGTGGTTGAGCATGGCTGAGACAAGTGGCTACGAAGGGGCAACTGCAGGTAGAGTCCTTGACTTCACCAAGGGGGACAAGAGTACTTTTGCGAATTCTTTCAGGGAGGCATTGGGGACTGATCGGGCGCTGATGGGCTTGGTTTACAAAGACCGACAGGTGCGGATTTTTCCCCTTGAGAGTGAGGATGTCTATTACCTCAGCATAGTCATTGGGAAACTCACCAATGATTTCCTCACGCAGCTCTCTCGGACGTTCAAAGAGTATGGTCTGATTGACCTTCTGTATTCTACGGGTGTGTGCCTCCGAGGGACGAAGTGCTTCTACGAGTGTTACTTCTCGCCTCATCAGCTGACTAGCGATGTGAAAGACTTGGAGCGTTCACTCGTGAATCTTGAAGGCGTAATCCAAGTGGTGGTCGAGCCGGTAAAGCCTTGAGAGCCGGCCGCGGTGTCCGAGCTATGGCCGCTGCTCGGTCATGGCACGACGCGAGCGTACCGTCATTTCCTCAGAGAGATTTATGACATGCCGCCGGTCATACAGAAAAGAACAAATGACGGCCTCCGGGGGCGAAGAATGCCAGCACCGAACGAGTCAGTATTGGTGCTGCACTCGGCCGGTTGTCGCGCTCGTAGACAGCAGATCCGACTACCAGCTTAGGGTATTGAACGCAGTAGGTGACGTCACCGTGCAGGACTTTCTTCAGATGATCACTGACCTGATATTGCAGGGCTATCTTGGTCTTTTTCTTGCTTGTTTCATAATCAACATGATTCCTTTCCTGAGCCCGAGCAACATGGTCTTGGCGGGCGTCGCCTCGCTTCTTCTCCCATGGATGAATTGGATTGCCGTCGGAGTCATCGTTGCCATGGCTGCTACACTGGCAAAACTCATCCACTATTTTGTGGTAAGGGGCTCTCGAGCGGCGCTGTCTGAGGAACGCCTCAGGGCACTCGACTCAGAGCGCGCACGCGTGGAAAAGTGGGGTGCACTTGCCCTGTTCATTGCTGCGGCCTCCCCTGTCCCAGATGACCCGTTGATTGTCTATGTCGGTCTTACCCGGTACAACGTTGGTGAGTTTCTTGTTTTCTACTTCGCTGGCAAGGTCACTGTTACTCTTGCAGGTGCTCTTATTGGTTACACGATAGGTGGATACTTTGAATCAATGCCTATTGTCCTGGCGTCGGTGGCCCTCACTGCTCTGATCACGGGCTTTCTATTCAAGCGCAAGACCGAAGGTGAAGAGTCGGACCTGCTCCAAGACATTCTTGAGGATGAGATACTGGATCGTGATGAGGGGGAGGTGCCGCAAGATAACACACCACACAATCCTTAAGTGATGCAAGGCGGGGTGCAGCGACGGTCAGGTGTTCGTCAGATGCCGGGAACCAGTACTACAGAAGTCCGATGTCAGAAGTGTGGTCATGTCTTTGAAGCAGAGGTAATCGACCACATTGACATGAGTCAGGATCGAGACCTGCTCAAAAGAATCAAGAGCGGGAAGATCAACCGTGTCCAATGTCCAAAGTGCAAGAAGGTGCACTACCTAGAACGTGGCGTGGTAATCAACTTTGAGCCCGAGAACCTGATTGTCCTGTATGACCCCTCCGCGAATCGTCCCGAGGTCCGTGAGGAACTGATGCGCGACTACCGCAGTGTTGTGATGTTTAACGAAGTGCTGGAAGAAGTCGCTCAGGAGACCGAGTTCAAGATAGTCAGCGACACGGCGGAGCTGAAAAAGATAGTAGAGCAGTGGGCGAAGGCCCACTCCTAGAAGCGGTCTGTCTTACGACTTCCTCTTTCCTAGGAGGAACTCTTCGACCCAGCGTTCAGCCTTGTACATGGTGGTAGCCTTCGGAGGCATCTTGAACCCATATGCTGAGATTGACTCAAGAGCGCCCCCGACTTCTCTCTTCAGAGCCAGTTTGGCAGCTCGTATTGCATCCAGCAGAATGGGACCTGCATTTGGGCCATCTGTGACCTCCATGCGAATGTCGATCACGACAGGTGCGCCGCCAAACTGTCTGCCGTACACGTAAAAGTAGGACTCCCTAGCGTTCTTGAGGAACGGAACGTAGTCCGAGGATCCAGCAACCAATGGAGCCTCGTAAGGCAGGTCTTGGCTGATCGCACTCGTCTTGACCTGGCGCTTTCGCATTCTTCCTCTGTAGTGCGAATCAAGGGACTCCGCACCACCGCCGACGTCGAGCTGGTAGCTCTTGTCAACCTTTACACCACGTGCCACGAGCAACTGTAGAATGTTCCTGTGAAGAATAGTGGACCCGAGCTGGTCCTGAAGATCGTCTCCTATGAGCGG
>CAZSTY010000181.1:0-3695 GCA_964609885.1 uncultured archaeon | reverse complement strand
TGGTACAGCGCGACGAAGGACTCTATCCACCACTGCGCCTGCACAACCGTCGCGTTGTGTGGCCGCCTCTTGATTCGCTGCCTCAGAATACCAGACCACTGCTCCACTGGATTGCGCTTACCAACGGTCAGGTGTTCCCACACCAGCCAAGAGTCTTCAGCGCCCACCGGTACCACGGTCCTCCATCCACCAACACTCTCGGTCGCCCCTTGCACTTCCTCAGTGGCGACGACTCTCCGAGGCGTCCTCTGTACATGGAAGAGTGCAGATGCTCGGAGGTACCACTTGCGGATGGCCTCGTGACTTCTGGAGTGGTGAAGGACCAGAGAGGTGTTTCTGAGAGCAAGATCCAAATGAGTACAATACCAAGGGCACGAGTGTGAATATCAGTACGGTCACGCTGGAACAGGCCACTGGCTCTTAGGGCTTCTGATACTATAGATAACATACTCTCCTAAGGGCCGGTGGACCCTTTCCTCCTAATGCCTATCTCCTCAAGTTGACATCCTCTGCCGAATGTCCTTTCTCCTATTCCTACCTAGAGGCCACGGTCATTGCAGCTCAACCGGATCGCCATGCCTCTTGTTGAGCGAACCAGTTCATATGCGCACAGCCTTGGCACTGGGGGGTCTCGCCTACGCAGACGAGGTACTCACCTGTTGGGCAGCCACTCGCCTCTTGAATTGCATGTTTCATTCGATCAGCAATATACTGAGCCAACAGTTCAGCAGTGGTGGCCTCAATGGGCAAGAGAACACAATCGCTCCTTGGAAAGACGTAGTGGCGATTCTGGTAGTGGACTTGCACCTCGCTGTCGCTCACGTGTATCTTCATCGCCTGAGATCTCTCAGCGAGGAGTATCCTGTGGTCAAGCTCTCCGCAGATGCTCCTGACTATCCTCTTGACATGACGGAAATCAACGACCATGCCATCGTCACCCAGCTGGGATGTTATCTCTACAGAGACCGCATAGTTGTGTCCGTGCAGCGGTTCTAACCCATCCGATGTGATCACGAAGTGAGCTGCGCTGAAGGACATTCTGGGGTCCGATACGCGAACCGTGTGGGTATGTCCCATCTCATCTCTCTCCTCGTTGCTGCTCGAAGAGCTCGATCAGCTCCGAGACCGTGGTCGCCTGGGTGGGGTCCTTATCGTCACGCCATCTGCCTGTGAATCGCGGAAACCGGATTGCAAGGCCGCCCTCCCCAATCTTGTCCCTGCCTGCGGGATGGATTGGACTGACAGTGATCTCATCGCCAAGGACCTCGATGACCAGACGCGGTTCGAACCAGACATCGGCCTCGATGTCAGAGATGATGCGAGGGTCGCGGGTCTCCATGACAAGCGGCTCAAGTCTGTCCTTGAACTCTTGGAGCATCTCATCAGTGAATCCGGTTCCGATCTTGCACACGGTTGGGAACGTGTCGGTGTCGTCGTCGTAAGCGGCTGCAAGGATGGCACCATATACACCAGTGCGCTTGCCACGGCCATGGAGTGCCCCGACGATGACAAGGTCAACGGAGTCTGACATGCCCTCCGTGTAGGATGCCTTGAGTTTGATCCAGAGCCAGCTACGAGAACCGGCCTGATATGTAGAGTGCTCGTGCACCGCCTTTGCAATCACACCCTCATGGCCCGTGTCCAGTGCAGCCATGAAGATCTCTTCCAGGCGCTCCGCACTGTCCGTGACCTCCCCCGTGGTCAGCCGCACATCACGGCTCACGTCGATTGTCTTTTCGAGAATAGCCCTGCGTTCCAGCATTGGAAGGCCTGTCACATCGCGGTCGTCGACGTAGAGAACGTCGAAGAAAAACAACCGTACGGGAACCTCTTTGCTCATCTCCTCAATGTCGGTCTTGCGCTTCCTGCGCATGAGTTCTTGGAACGGACGCATCTCGCCAGTGCCGGGATCTATCGCCACACACTCGCCCTCTATCACACACCGCTCGGGGCGCACGTGTTTCCGAACGTACTCAACAACGTCAGGGTACTGGTCTGTGATTCGCTCTTGTCTTCGTGAGAAGAGGACTATCTCATCGCCATCCTTGTGTACCTGCAGACGCTCACCGTCGTACTTGTACTCCACGAGTGCGCGTCCACCGACCTTCTGCATTATCTCGACCGGGTCGGACAGCTTCTTTGCAGCCATCATCCTGATTGGCCTGCCGACCTCCACAGAGATGTTACGAACTGCATCTATTCCCTTCTCGGCCAACAGACGTGCCACGTACCCAAGGTCGCTGCAGAAGTTGAACGCCCTCTCGATGTCCCCTCGGGTTTCTCTGCTACCCGTGAAGGCGATGGCCAGCGCATCAATCATGCCCATGTGACCAAGTCCCAGCCTGAGGCTTCCAGTCACGGTGCGCAGGATGTACTTCGCCTCCAGGGGCTGGGCCTCACTCAACAGGCCCACTAGCAATGAGACCTTCTCTCGGCTGCTGCCCTGCCCGGAGGTTCTTGCAGTCTGGTACAACGTGTCGAAGACGCGGTTGACAGTGAGCTCATCAGCCCAGAGGGTGGCTTGGACGCTCTCGCTGAGAAGTTGCTCAGCCGCAGCACCTATGTCGCCCAATGAGCGCAACAGCTCGTGGACCCGCTTCTCTGGCACGGAGGCCGCCGAGGCAACGACCTGAACGGCCATCTTCTCTGCAATCCCAATCTCGGGTTCGCCTTTCCAGTCTGGAAAGAGCTTGCCCATAGTGAGCGCTATCACACGGTCGATCTCAGCGGGCTCGGCCTCCTTGAGAACCTCCGCAAAGATGGCAATCTTGTCGAGCGCCCCTGAGGTCGACTCAATCTCCTCATAGGCACGGGCGAGCCGTTCGTATCGCATTGACATGCACTCCCAAGAATGTCGCTCACCACATTCTTTATAAACGCAGTCAAGGGGGGTCGTGACTCAGACAGCCAGACACGGTGAGCGACTGTTGGGAAGCATTAGACCTCGATACATCAAGAACGCTGCGAGAGCACTGCTGCAGCATTATCCAGACGAGTTCACAACTGATTTTGAGACAAACAAGAGGCTGGTCGAGCAATACACAGATGTCGAGAGCAAGAAGGTCAGGAACAGGATCGCCGGCTACTTGGTGAGGCTCGTTAGAACCCGGATGAGAATCGAGGCAGAGATGGCCGAGGATGTCGGACAATCAGCCGAGGAAGAATAGACGTTCACCGTTTCCTCGGCGAGTTTCCATTCTAACTGCTTATTCGGATGAACTTCACAGCATCAGCTAGCCGATTACGGCGGGAATAGACCAGACTGCTTCTGGTGAGGGTATCTGGGATTCTAGTGCCATCATTCGCTCTCGAAGAGAAGTCACACCATGGTAGAGCTTCCCTGACCTCTGAACGACCTCAACTGTTCGGAGCTTGTAGAGGTTTGTGCGCATACTGCTGGGAGAGATAGAGGTTTCATACTCGAGTTCGAACTCGTTCAAGAGAGTTTCTCGGGTCCTAGGCACTGCACTACCTGCATGAAGCTCGTCATAGTAGATGATATTGGCTATACGCACTATTCTCTCGAGATTCCCAAGCGAGACCACATCCCGAAGATAGGCATATCTATGCTTCAGAATCTCGGAGAACACGGCCACCGCGATCTTGTCAAAGGTGGAGTGCTTCTCCCTGAGCGATACGAATGCATTGCCAGGTGTGAACCGGTCCTCATGCTCTCTGATGAACTGCAAGTCCTG
>CAZSTY010000180.1:0-3729 GCA_964609885.1 uncultured archaeon | reverse complement strand
TATCTCCTCGCGGTCAAGGGCGTCCACCTGATAATAGACGGTGTTCTCTGTGTGAAGGGATTACTAATGAGACTTGCGTCGCTGTGTGCGAACTCTTTATCTCGGACTTATGCCACTCTTCGAACCATGAGCGGCTCCAAGGACTGCATCTTCTGCAAGATAGTGCGGGGCGAGATTCCCGCGTCTGTTGTGTTCGAGGATGATGTGTGCATGGCCTTCATGGACATCTTCCCTGTGAAGACAGGCCACTGCCTTCTCATTCCCAAGAAACACTATACAAACATGCTGGACGTAGATCCTGATGTGGTTGCTCATCTTGCCAAGCGGCTCTCAGAACTGACAAGAAAGGTCAACACGGCCATGGAACCCGATGGCGTGCTCAATGTGGTTGCCAACGGCCCGGGTGCAGGCCAAGAGGTACCGCATCTTCACATCCACGTGATTCCGAGAAACCATGATGATGAGTTCAGGTTCCAGTTCCCGAAGGGGTATCGTGAGAAGATGGCCGAGCGAGAGGAGCTCGACCGGGTTGCGGGTCTTATCCGTGAAGCATGAGCACCAACTTGCGGCCTACTCCAGCGAGAGGAGATTGAGCCCAGTTATCTCATCTCTCGCACGCCGCAGTTCCGTGTCAAACTCTGTTATGATAACCTCTATGGTGGCGGAAACTTCGCATCCTCTCATCACGTGACCACCATAACACTGGCCGGTTTCATCAGAAGCGACCATGTGGGCGTGCACGACCACAGTCCCATCAGCCAGCCGTGAGATGTTTCCCATGCAGGAAACAACCTCAAGGTTTCTCTCGATGGTGAATGTCCTATACTCCCCATTCTCACGGTCGAAGTACCCCAGTGTCGCCCTCGACACCGCCCCAATCAGGTTCAGTTGTCCGCCTTGAATCCCATTGTCATTAGCGATTCTCTCGAGTGTTTCGATTATGTCCTCCCCGGGTTTCATCCGGGCGAGTACGACTCGCTTCACGTGTGTCGTGTTTGTGGTTGGCATGGGTTGGTTGTGGTCTGCACGGCTAATCAATTCGGCGGTAGGTGACCGGCCAAATGGCAGGTTGTAGGAAGTGCTTATCAGGAGTTCTTGACACGTAGAGCTTGAGGAGCGTTGGTGAAGAAGAAGGACAATGCAGAGCCCAATCAAGCTAGTCTTGATGCATTCTGGGACTCCGAGCCGGAAGAGGAGCCTGTGCGTGGCCATACAACAAATGCAGGCCCCACGGAACCGGAGCCTCCGTCTGATGAGATTCCGGCTGCTGATCTGGTGCCAGAGGACGCCCCACGCTCCACCGTGGTGATCTTAAACGACGAGGAAAATGAAGATGAGGGTCAGCCTCCTGAACCGGATGAGGAACGCGTTGTGGAATACATGGTATCGCCTCGTGAAACGCCGCGTAACCTCCCCCCGTCTTTTCTTCTCTCCGTAGATTATTCAGGACAGCACAACAAGGCGATAGTGCGATTGTACCGTCCTGATACCGAGGAAACGGTCTTCTGGTATGACAACACCAACCACCAGCCTTACTGCTATACAGACCTTCCACCGCAGGTGGCTGAATACAAAGTCAAGCAACATAGGGGCTTCGTACGAACCGAGAGTGTGCGTCTGAGAGATCTTCTCTGGGATAAAGAGGTGACCATGACCAAAGTCATAGCTGACAACCCCTTGGCCATCGGAGGTTCGCCCGGGGCAATCAGAGAGCTTCTTGTGGAGCGCGTTAGGACTGGTGACCCGTCAAACCCAGAGATCGAGATTAGCCACGCGTGGGAGGCCAACATTCGCTACAGGAACTGTTACACATACGACCGGGAGATAGTTCCTGGCATGATGTACCGAATTGAGGACGGAAGGCTGCTACCTTGTCCGCCCGAACTGGACCAAGAGACTCTCGACCAATTCGTAAAGACTCTCGATGAGGAGGAGGGGCTGGAACGCATCGTTGCGACGTACGCACCGATGTTCTTCACAGAGGTGCCAGATATCAAACGGATTGCCCTCGACATCGAGGTCTACACGCCGATGAGGAACCGCGTGCCAGATGCATCAACCGCACCCTTTGAGGTCACTGCCATTGGTCTGTCCGACAATGAGGGGTACAACGTATGTTTCGTTCTTCGGCGTGACGGTCACCCTGTAGGTCAACGGGGCCCCGACTATCCCAAGGATCTTGAAGTCGTATTCTATGATGACGAGAAGGAGATGCTGCTAGACGCCTTCAAGAAGATCGACGAGTATCCAATCGTCCTCACCTTCGTTGGTGACGCCTTCGACCTGAACTATCTGTATCATCGTGCCCGAAAGCTTGGAATCGACCTCAAGCGGCAGTGCCCAATCTATCTGGGCCGCGACATTGCGCTCCTTCAGAAGGGCGTCCATGTAGACCTGTACAAGTTTCTCAAGAACCCCTCCGTCCGGCTGTATGCTCTCTCTGGTGCATATGAGCAGACGAACCTCGAGTCTATAGCTCAGGGTCTGCTCGGCTTCGGAAAGCTGGAACGGAGTACAGAGATAGCAGATCTTCCGCTCTACGAGCTCGCACACTACTGTTGGCTCGATGCCAACATAACGCTCCAGATCACGACGTTCAAGAACAACCTGCTCTTGCGTCTTATCGTTCTGTTGATGCGAATCTCACGACTGAGCATGGAAGATGTCACGCGCCAAGGGATATCCTCATGGATTCAGTCGCTATTCCGTCAAGAACACCGTTCCCGAAAAGCATTGATTCCCCGTCAGGTGGACATCGAGACCGCGAAGGGCAAAGAGGCTCATACATCCGCCATAATCAAAGACAAGCGCTTCAAGGGCGCCATAGTGATTGAGCCCGTCCCAGGTGTCCACTTCAATGCGTCCGTGTTGGACTTTGCAAGTCTGTATCCTACCATCATGAAACAGTATAACATCAGCTACGAAACGGTCGACTGCCCCCACGAGGAGTGCAAGAATGCGACGGACAACAGGGTTCCTGAGACAGACCACTGGGTGTGCAAGATACGACGAGGAATGATCAGTCAGACAATCGGCTTCTTCAGAGACACGCGAGTGCGGTGGTTCAAGCGCCTGAGTAAGGACAAGAACCTCGACGAGCGTGTGCGTGACTGGTATACTGTAGTCGAGAAGGCTCTGAAGGTCTTCGTCAACGCGTCCTATGGGGTGACTGGCGCGCAGCACTTTGAGCTCTTTTGTATGCCTGCTGCTGAGAGTGTCACGGCCTACGGACGACATGCCATTCTCAGGACCAAGGAGAAGGCTGAGTCGATGGGAGTACGAGTTCTCTACGGCGATACGGACTCGCTGTTCTTGGACAATCCCACACCCGAGCAACAGGAGGAGCTCATCCAGTGGTCGCGAGAGGAGTTGGGCATTGACTTGGAGGTTGAGAAGACATACAAGTACGTGGCCCTCTCGGATCGTAAGAAGAACTACATCGGCGTATACCCCTCGGGCTACGTTGAGGTCAAGGGCCTCAGCGGAAAGAAGCGGAATACTCCTGACTTTGTTCAAGAGGCATTCAGAGAGATGTTATCCATACTGAGCAAGGTTGACTCCCCAGAAGGCTTCGAGAGCGCAAAGGAGGAGATTCGAGAGATTGTCAACCGAGTGCTGGACCGACTGGAGGGCAAGGGCGAGCCCTACACCCCGGATGAGCTTGCTTTCCGTGTGCAGATGACCAAACCGCTTGAGAAGTACGGTTCGACGATGCCCCAGCATGTACGG
>CAZSTY010000179.1:0-3743 GCA_964609885.1 uncultured archaeon | reverse complement strand
ACCTCCACTACGAGTTCTCGGGTCTCATGATCTGGGAAGACGACAACGAGAACGGTCTCATGGATGTCGACCTAAGCAATCCTGGCGGAAGCGAGCTGACGCACTATCTGATACCGGACAGTGTGGGTAGTGTCAGCTTTGTTACTCCGGGCGAGGCCTACGGTGACTTCAACGCCAGCGACGACATTCGCCTGAACCTCACCGATGAGGTCACGTGGGGCGTCACATTCTACGATGTGAATGGTACCGTGTTCCCATTCACCAGCTATGGTTACTGGGACTGGTACGACGGAGTCGTGACAGGCACCGACCTGCGGACCTTTGATGAGCGACCGACGAAGATTCAGATCGATGAGCTGTCGTTCCTTGTTCACTTCCGTGCCAATGTCACTGATGACATCAACAACCCAGTCACCATCAAGGTGGACAACTATGTCGGCAACTGGGATGTGGACCTGATTGGCGGAAGGAAGAACCTCGAGAATAGGAGCCTTGCGCTCAACTACTTCTCCGAGGTTCAGATGAGCGACTTCGCCTTCAAGGCCAACGGCTCGTTCACCGACAGTGAGAGCACGGTAAGTGCCGACACCTTCGAGCTCGAGACCGCCGGAGCGCGGTTCGCGGAGATGATCATGGGCGGCGTGACCTACGACTGGGGCAAGAACACATCGGCACCCTTCGATGTGGTCAGCTATACGACACCTCTTGGTACGTTCCGGACGGCGTATGAGTCGGATAACGGAATGTCAGCCACTGCATGGAGCTTCAGCTCCAGCATGTACATGGTGTCGATTGGCTTCCCGGAGTGGGACGGTTACTACGTCTACCAAGATCCGGTCTTCGTCAGCTACGTGTCCAGTCGTGGCACGTCTGAGATGCCCGGCGGTGTGACCTTCGGAACGTTCTCAATTGAGCCGGCCGTGCCGACCTCGTCCGACTATGTCACTGTCCGTGTGACAATCTTCTCTGCTGAGCAGATTGACAGTGTGACACTCTACTACAGCACTGACCAGGAGAACTGGGACTCCACATCAATGACCTTGGAGGACTCGATGACCGCTGTGGGCACAATCCCACCATTCAGCGATGGTACACAGGTCTACTTCAAAGTCGGAGTGTCAACTCCGAGTGGCTACTATGAGTCAGACATTCAGAGCTACATAGTCGGTCAGGGCTACGTCACGAGTACTACCACCACACCAGCACCAGGTCCTACTGGTGGAGGCTTCGGCCTCGGCGATGAGACCCTCATACTTGTGGGCGGCATCGCGGTGGTGGCAGTAGTTGTCATCGTGCTTGTCGCGCGGCGCCGGAAATAGCATGAAGACATAGAAGAGGGCTAGTCCCTCTTCTCTCTCTGTTTTTCTCACTTCAGAATCTGTGGAAGCAACTTCTTTTGGAAGAGCTTAATCCCGTTGAGATGCGCCTCGTACGTTGCACTAAACGCATCGTAGGAGATGCCCGTGACAGGAATTGCGTTCCTCAACGTCAGGTAGTTTTTCTTGTCGAGGCCAAAGCTGACCTCCGCCAACGACGCGTTTATGCGCAGAATTTTCTCGTAGACCTCTCTCCGCTTCTTGGCCGGCAACCCCGATATGTCGAACAGTCTTGTTGTGAGGGTGATCCAGTGCGCCCCCGGAAAGACTTCAATCTCCTCGGTCTTTGTCTGACCGACAGGATATAGACTGAATGTCTTCCTCCCTCGCTCCTCGAAGCTCACGTCCAGCCTCTTGAGATATTCTTTTGCGATGAACCAGGTGGTGCTCACGACCGCCACCTCATATTGACCAACCGCTATTCCTCTAGACCCTACTCTGCACGATATAGTAAAAGTCTTCGCATTTCAGGGGCCATGTGCCTGCTCTGCTGATTGGCCTCTGCGGTGTTCCAATTGCTGTTGTCACACATCTCTGGGCATCATCGGGGCCGTGAAAACCATCATCTCTTTCCGCGTACATCACGGCGGCACGATGGTCAATTGCGTCTGTTCATGATCTCCTCAAGGACACCCCTGGCGTCAATTGGACTCACCATCCCGCTCGTGTAGGCCTGCAGCTTGTCGGCATATTCTCTCTCGAATCTGTTCACAAACACTCGTTGAAGCATTCTTGCTTCAGAAGTGTCCTTGCTCACGAGGAGAGCACACGTGATGTACTTCCCGTGCTCCAGCAGCACTGCAATGTCCTGATGGATGATTGACTGGAGCGAGCCGCTTGTATCCTCCTTGAGTTCTTGGGTGAATGATGAAACCGCGGTGATGAGCCCTGCCACGAGGGAGGGATCACTGGTTAGCCGAGGGTCAAGGTAGTCTGCGAAGACCTCGAGTCCCGTGTCGCGCATCATGACAATACAACCGTAGATCTCGAAGGGTACTCGTCTTCGCCTCACTGAGGGCACGACCATCTGTCTGACGAACGCACGAAATCTGCCAATGATTGTGTGCTTCGGTTCTTGCGTATCGAGAGCCTCAAGGCGTTCTGTCACTCTCGTTCGCAGCATTGTTGCATGGTACTTGTCACACAGCCTGAGCGCCTCGGTCAAGTGGTCACGGGCTGAACGCAAGTTTCCCCTGAACTTCTCAAGCTCGGCCCTCAGCAGGTTCACCTGAATGAGAAGCACGGGAATGTCCTGCTCAACGGCTATCTGCTGGATTCTTGAGAGTGCAAGACTCGACTGGACGACGGCCCCCTCGCTACCAGCCTCTTGTGCTTGCGCGAGTTCCGCCTCTGCAAGGTTGAAGAGGATTTGTAGAATGTGGTAGATGTTTCCGAGGCTCTCGGCCAAGTGCAGCCCTCGCCTGAACGCACGAATGGCCTCATCGTAGTTGCCACTCTCACGAGCCAGTATCCCCCTCACGAGATAGTATCTTCCCTGTTCCCTAAGGGAGTCGGCCTTGATGGCGTACCGTCCTCCGGTCTCCAGATAGTCAAACGCCTCATCGAGTCTGTTGTTGAGTATCAATGCCCTTGCCATCTCTATGTACGGCGCTGGTTGGTCGCCCGAGGCCCGCCGCGCGAGCTCCAACGCCTTCTCAGCGTGGCGCAGAGCCGTGTCAGCATCTCCAAGGGCCCCGTACAAGACTGCGATATTCATGTACGGTACGTATGTCACAATCCCTTCTCTCTCCACAATAGCCATGGCCCTCTGATAGTACCTCACGGCCTTGTCGTACTCACCGATGGCCACGTAATTGAATCCAAGATTGTTGTTGGCACTGTGAGTGTAGTAGGACACTCCCAGCAACTCTGCTAGGTCGATCACTCGGAGGTTGGCCTCTATCGCCTCTTGTGGGTCTGACGTGTTCAGTCCTAGGGCAATCAGTGCCATAATCTGAACAAAGGGGTCATTGTTTACTGTGGCAATCCGCAGTGCCTCTCTTGCCTCTTTTAGTCCGAGGTCATATTGCTCCTCGGCGTACCGTTGGACTGCGGACGCAGCGATGACATCGCCCCTAAACGGAGCAAGGTTGCCCCCACTATCGCATAACTTCAGTGCCCTGTCAAAGGCTGTCCACGAGTCATCGCCGGTAGCGATGCCTCCCTTGAAAATGAGCATCTCAACTCGGAGCGCGGCGTCAAAGGGGTTCTCGATGATGGCATCAAGGGCACGAATGACCTCTTGTCTATCAGAGAACTGCCCCACTTGAAGCATGGCCCACAACATGCATGCTTGGACCTCTGGATACTCCTCGTAGGCGGACGCAAGTTTCAGTGCGCTCCTCATGTGTTTCGCAAGAAGTGTCA
>CAZSTY010000178.1:0-3760 GCA_964609885.1 uncultured archaeon | reverse complement strand
AGGGTTTATGTCCGAAAAGGTCCAAATAAGGGTTATGGGGTTCGCCCTGGGGAGGTCGATCTGAAAACCTCCGGTCGTGCACCCATTTTCGATTTTTCGAATGTTTGCCGTGGGCTGCGAACAGCAGGTGTCAATCTGGTCGATTCCAAGCACTGAGAGGAAGTATTGATGCTAGGCATCGCAGCCACGGACTTCCCCCGCGTCGTCCTTCATCGGTCTGCTAACCACCGCATCGCCTCAACGTGGTCCAACCACATGGTTAGACTCACAAGACCCTTTCCCATGATTGACACCGGTCCCTGCTACCTTGAGGTATGCACCAGGCCATTCACCGCTGGGAGGCGAGAGCACAACTCCGATGCTCCCACACGGGATCTGAGTCAAATCCGATGAAACTCACGAATGCGGAGAGTATCTACTCTTCCCATTTCGGGAACAAACCCCGCCAGATCTCAGCGACGGAACGAACATCGGCGAGTCACCCGCCCGGCACAGTGGCCAAGGGGATGGCCTGTTGTCTGAGATCAATAGTCGGCGCTATTACGGGAGCGAGATCAGTTGGGTTCGCTGCGCGGTGATCCTGCGAGTCGTGCCGCTTCGCAAACCTTATATACCAAATGGTCCCTAGTGGCTAGTGAACACTTAGTCCCTAGTAGAGGGATGGAAACAGCACAGAAGCCCCTCGGTGACTCAGGGCGGGAATGCCCGCCCGGGGCTTCCCAGCGGAGGTGTGTTCTATGATAATTGATGACGAGTTTGACAAGATAGTACGCCAGATGTTCGAACGCTTCTTTGGGGGCCCCATGGAGATGGGACCGGAAGGTAGCGCCACATTCACATTCAGGATGATGACCACGGGGATGGGGCCTGAGCAGAACGAGATCCCTCAGACCACGGGGCGAACCAGAGACGTGGAGCAGATAGAGCTAGAAGACAGGACGATCATGATAATTGATGGAGTGAACACTGATATTGAACCAGCTGTCAGTATAAGGGACGGACAGCTTGTGATCGAGTTCACCGACGGGGAGAACAACACGATGAAGTTCGACATTCCTTTCAACGTGGACATTGAGAAGTCACATGTCTCCCTGAGAAACGGGGTACTCGAGATTGACCTCGCAAAGGCCGCTGATGACAAGTCCGGCAAGAACGAGGGCGCTCTACGATACGAGTAGGGGGTGAAGAGGAAGATGCCAAAGTCAGTGAAGCTGAAGGTCGCCGCGGCAATGCCAAGGGATCAGGGCCGCGGCATAGTGAGGCTTAACAGCTCCGTACGAAGGGAGCTGGGAATAAACTCCGGAGACTACGTGCTGCTTAAGGGGACCAAGGAAACTGTCGCAGTCTGCTGGCCCGCGCTCAAGGAGGATGAGGTCCTCGACATGGTACGAATGGACGGCCTCATCAGAACGAACGCGGGAGTGAAGCTGGGGGAGATGGTCGAGATAAGTCCTGTGAACGTCCCAGAGGGGACGAGGGTGGTGCTCGCGCCAAGCCAGCCAGTTAGATTCCAGCGCGGCTTCGAGGAGTACGTGAAGCACCAGCTGATGAACAAGCCAATCACGAGGGGCGACATCATCATGATCGCCTCAATTGGACAGGGGCTACAGTTCACAGTGACGGCCGCCGCGCCTGGCAAGCACGTGAGAGTGGGGCCAACGACACAAGTCGAGGTTCTCACCAAGCCCGCCAAGCCAGAGGAGGTCACCGTCCCGCAGGTCACCTACGAGGACATTGGGGGTCTTGGCAAGGAACTCCAGAAGATTCGTGAGATGATAGAACTGCCAATGAAGAGCCCCGAGCTGTTCAAGAGGCTGGGAATCACACCTCCGAAGGGCGTGCTGCTTCACGGTCCTCCTGGTACGGGCAAGACACTGATCGCAAAGGCTGTGGCGAATGAGTCTGGTGCCACGTTTCGCGTGATCAACGGTCCGGAGATAATGTCCAAGTTCTACGGTGAGTCTGAGCAGAAACTCAGGGAAGTCTTCGAGGACGCCGAGAAGAACGCGCCAAGCATCATCTTCATAGACGAACTCGACAGCATCGCACCTAAGCGTGCCGAGGTGACGGGCGAAGTCGAACGACGGGTGGTCGCACAGCTGCTGTCCCTCATGGACGGGCTGGCAGGACGTGGCCAAGTGATAGTCATCGGCGCGACTAACAGACCAGATGATGTCGACGAGGCCCTGAGGCGCCCGGGAAGATTCGACAGAGAGATTGAGATAGGTGTTCCTGACAAACAGGGCAGGCTCGAGATCCTGCAGATTCACACCCGATCCATGCCTCTGGGCGAGGATGTCAATCTTGAGAAGCTCGCAGCGAGGACCCATGGTTTTGTGGGAGCAGACCTTGCGGCCCTTGCAAGAGAGGCCGCCATGCAGGCCCTGAGAAGGGCACTGCCCCACGTCGATCCCGAGACCGGCGACATCCCACCAGATGTGCTCAACAATCTCTATGTCACCATGGAGGACTTTGAGAAGGCTCTGTCAGAGGTATCACCATCAGCCCTGAGAGAGGTTCTCGTCGAGAAGCCCAATGTCCACTGGGAAGACGTAGGTGGCCTTGAGAAGGTCAAGGCTCAGCTAAGGGAGGCTGTAGAGGCGCCACTGAAGCACCCAGATGTCTTTGAGGAGATGGGTATCAGAGCACCAAAGGGTGTACTGCTCTTCGGTCCGCCAGGCACCGGCAAGACACTGCTTGCCAAGGCCGTGGCAACTGAGAGTGAAGCCAACTTCATCTCTATTCGAGGTCCTGAGATCTTCAACAAGTATGTCGGCGAGTCCGAGAAGGCCATCCGTGAGATCTTCAAGAAGGCGCGGCAGACCGCTCCATGTGTGCTCTTCTTCGACGAAATCGATGCCATAATGAGCGCAAGAGGCCTTCGTGATGACACTGGTGTGACGCAGCGGATTGTCAACCAGTTCCTTGCGGAACTCGATGGAATGCAGAGTCTTCAGAACGTGCTGGTCATCGGGGCAACGAACCGCGCAGACATACTCGATCCTGCCGTTCTTCGCCCAGGTCGTTTCGACACTATCCTGTTCGTTCCGCCGCCTGACAAGGAGGCCAGATTGGAGATTCTCAAGGTCCACACGAAGAACATGCCGCTGCATGAGAATGTCAGCCTCGAGGACATCGCAGAGATGACCGAGGGATTCTCCGGTGCAGATCTTGAGAACCTGTGCCGCGAGGCGGCGATGGCTGCGGTGAGGGACGACTGGAAGGCCAAGCCTGTTGAGATGAAGCACTTCGAGATGGCCCTGAAGGAGGTGCGGCCGAGCATCTCACCCGAGGACCTCAAGAGGTTCGAGGCAATGGCCGAGAATGTCCTGCGGCGCAAGACGAGTACCCGAGAGCCTACCGGATACGTGTGAACCGAGCAAGACAGCGCATAGGTGGGGCCAGTGGATTCTTTCCACAGGCCCACAGACTCTTTTTCTCCAGGTATCCAGCCTGTGAAGTCGAATGAAATACTCCTATAAGGCCTGCAGTTCTTGGTTGGCCAAGATTTGACACATCGGACGTGAGCTCGCCCATGACACTACGCTGGATACTCAATCTCTGTCCGTTCCTTCACTTCGACAACTCTCGTGTGGAGGACTATGAACACAATATCAGCATCGCATCGTGGAATGTGAAGAGCGTTCTCGACTTCCTTGAGATAGATGAGTCAAACCGGTTTGCAATAGGACAGGCGACGCTTCTTGAGGGATTCAAACGACTATTTCCCAACTACTGGGATGTTCTGCACCAGCATGTC
>CAZSTY010000177.1:0-3762 GCA_964609885.1 uncultured archaeon | reverse complement strand
TAGACGGTGTCGACCCACGCGAGTACGTATACTAGGTAGGTATAGTCCTCGCCAGAGGGAAGCTGTAGAGTGATGAGGTATCCAAACTCGTAGTACTGATGATACCCGAGATCGAAACGAAGGATGACGAGAACATCATCCTCGTACGTGTCAGAGTCGATGTCTGTGTATGTTGCATCAATTATTGTGACTGTGATTGTTGGGTCAGTCGTGTCTGTTGTTTCTGCACGCACAGGCGGAGCGATTGTCATGACTGCCATGACACTGACCAGAAGAACCAGTGCAAGTGCTCGGGTTCTCAAGCTGGGGGCCCTTGACGTGTACTCTCTCATCATGACACAAGGCCTCTCAATGTGGACTCCCACATTACCACAAGCTGACTATATATCGGTTTTGGGAGAAACTGCGCACTCTCCCGTGAGGCCGATGGCCGCGACGAAGGCCGTTTCGAACCCCGCCCCGGCCAGACATACCACTTGTTGTTCAGGTTCCCTCTGCGTACGCCCTTGCATACGCCTCCTGTTCCTCGGTCCACTTATCAATCTCGATACCCATTGTATGAAGCTTCATCATGGCTGTTTCTTTGTCGAGCTCCTCCGGGAAGTCGTAGACCGCTGGCTTGAGGTCCTTTCCATGCTTGGCCAACCACAGCATTGCATTGAGCTGGCCCGCAAAGCTAAGATCCATGACCTCACTGGGATGACCACTTGCCGCCACCAGATTTACCAGACGACCCTCTGCAAGGAGGTAGATTATTCGTCCGTCCTTCAATGTGAACTCCTCTAGGGCGTGGCGGACCTTTTTCCTCTTCACGCTCAGGGCCACGAGGTCGGGCTCGTTGATCTCGACGTTATAATGGCCCGCGTTTCCGAGGATTGCCCCGTTCTTCATGAGTCTGATGTGCTCGCCGGTGATGACGTTTTTCATTCCTGTGGCCGTGATGAAGAGATCTCCCTCCTTGGCCGCCTCAATCATTGGCATGACGCGGTAGCCGTCCATGCGCGCCTGAAGGGCACGCACCGGATCTACTTCAGTCACAATCACATCTGCACCAAGTCCTCGAGCTCTCATGGCCAGACCACGGCCGCAGTAGCCGTAGCCACCAATGACCACGGTCTTTCCAGCTATCAGAATCTCAGATGCCCGGAGCACGCCATCGAAGGCGCTCTGGCCAGTCCCATATACGTTGTCAAACATGTGCTTGGTTGCTGCATCATTCACGGCCATGATGGGGTACTTCAGCACACCGTCCTCGGCCATTGCCCGAACCCGTATCACGCCGGTCGTCGTTTCTTCGGACCCACCGTACAGATTTGGGATTAGGTCTTGGTGCTTATTGTGCAGAGTGAAGATGAGGTCGGCCCCATCATCCAGTGTCAGGTTCGGTTCTATCTTCAACGTCTGATCGATACACCAGTAGTACTCATCGGTGCTCAGACCGTTCCACGCAAACACTGAGATGTCGTTCGCTGCAAGAGCCGCGGCGACTTTGTCGTTGGTCGACAAGGGGTTGCATCCGGACCAAGCCACCTCTGCTCCCAAGTCCCTGAGCGACTCCACGAGAACGGCAGTTTCCTTGGTCACATGGAGGCAACCGGATACTCTGAAACCTTCGAGAGGCTTCTTCTCAGCATATTTCCTCCTCAAATGCATTAGGACTGGCATGTGCTTCTCAGCATAGTCAATCAGCATTCTGCCCTCTTCGGCCAGTCCGATGTTTTTCACCTTGTAATCCACCATGGGGTCGTTCACCAAGTCCTCTCTGAGTCAGCACTTATATGAATCCTCCATCACATGCAGGAATACATTGCACGGGAGATGGGCGCCACAGTGCATTCTATTACGCCACCTGAACAGGAGTTGATACGGCTCCTCCTGACAAACTCCCGAATGGGGATTGCAGCCATGGGCGAGTATTTGAGAAAGAGCCGCAACTGGGTGGCACGTGCGCTACAACGTTTGGCCAAGAGTCGTGTCATCCGAGCCTACACAGCCGTGCTGAATCCTGCTCGCGTATACTCCGAACGAAGCACGATTCTCCTAGTCAAGACGAATCCTCGAGAGTTGAGAGTGAGTGAGGCGCTGATCCGTGTACCCGGACTTGAGTCCCTCGACGGAATCTCGGGCGAGTACTCTCTGCTTGGACTCTTCAGGTTCAGAACACCTGCAGCCTTTGAGAGGTTCCTCGACATCGTGGACGGCACAGTCGCTCAATCCGGCTCTAACAGTTATGCCCTTGTGCAGGTGCTGACCACGTACAAGACACACGGCTTCATCATGGACACCTCCTCCTCAGAGACTGCTCACCTCACGCAGTCGGAGTGGGAACTCCTGAGTGTTCTGCGGAGGCAGCCTGTTTCCGAGGACCGCCCCCTCCCACTGACTCAGACCGAGATTGGGCGCCTCATGGCCCAACCTCTCAGTCAGCCTGCGGTTTCCAAAGCGATGCGGCGTCTTGAGTCATCTGGTGTCATTGTTGGATACTCTGCGGATGTAGACTTCAGGTGCATGGGTCTGCCCATCAAGTTCTTCCTAGAGATTCGGGCCGCCCCCGGAGCCATTGGGCGGGCAGCACGTGCGATTGCAAAGAT
The DNA here is from genome assembly GCA_964609885.1 of uncultured archaeon. Classification (GTDB taxonomy): domain Archaea; phylum Asgardarchaeota; class Thorarchaeia; order Thorarchaeales; family Thorarchaeaceae; genus B65-G9. The sequence continues at coordinate 1,171 of CAZSTY010000177.1, read as the reverse complement.
GAGGGCAGTATGGGATCTTCACAGGACGAGCGAGGAGTTCAGCCTCTTCGCAACAGTGCGGACTGGAAGTGTCGAGCAGTACAACCAGTTCCTGCGGAGGCTCTATCGCAACAGGGATGTGCTTGAGACCCGCTCACAGATATCACTGGAGGAATGGTTCATACCTCCTGCACTCACACGATGAATCGATCACTCGACCCACAGGCTCGACCAGAGATCCCTCCGATTGGCGAAGATGATTACAAGCCAGAAGAATACCATGAGACCGTTCACGACAGCCTCGGCCAACACAAGGCCGGTGTCAATGTTGCCGTTGCCGAATAGGATGACGAGGGGCCCAGGTAACGCAAAGGGATCAATCCACGGCCAGAGCAGAGGATTATACGGATGCATCGTATAGTCAACTGCCAGATGGCTGAGCACTCCGATGGCACATGAGCCCACCATCACAGGCGTGATCTCACACGCTGCGTCGAGAGTATTTCTGTCCAGTCCGAACAGTCTGCTCATCACTGGTGAGTAGACGGCTCTCGTGATGAGGATGGCAAGTCCGGTACCAAGCGTGAGAGCGCCTACGAGGCTGTGAAGGAACAGATGGTCTGGAAGATGTGGGAAGAGAAGAATGAGAATTGGGCATTCGATGTCTGGGATAACCGCCCCCACCGTCAATGCAGGGAGCGACAATCGTCTGTCGGCCTGTTTCAAGGCATAAGCAAGCGGGTAGTGGAGGGGAGTCAGAGGCAAATTGGTTCACCAACACGGCCAGTTCAATCTCGTCCGTTCAATAACCTTAAGGACCGGAATTAGTCTGTTGTGGTTGGTGTTGTGAGTTGGGTCTGTATCGCTTTGAGGACAAGTTTCCAAGGGTACACCCTGATGCGTATGTTTCACCGCGTGCTTCTCTGATTGGCGATGTGGAGGTCGGAGCTGAGTCGTCCATCTGGGAGTTCGCGGTGCTCAGGGGTGACATGAACGAGATTCGAATTGGTGAGGGGACATCCATACAGGACAACGCCTCCATACACACTACCTTTGGAAACGGTGCCTACGTGGGGGACTACGTGACTGCGGGTCACAACTGTGTGATTCACGCGTGCGAGATTGGGGACCGGTGCGTTGTGGGCCTCGGCCTTGGACAGATCCTCCAGAGAGTGATGGGCACATCTCTCAC